>NZ_JAHPYX010000102.1:0-6840 GCF_019058535.1 Candidatus Borrarchaeum sp. | reverse complement strand
TTTTATACCACCTTATTTTGTAACACAGCCCAAGAAGAAAATGGCACCTAGATACTTAAATATTTTTAAATTCCTAAAATTTAGCATTTGAAAATTCACAACTACTTGAAGTTCCCTCTTACAACTCAATACTCTAGAACTCTCGAAAATGATTTCAATTTCACAAAACACATAGAACGATATTAAATCAATCGTTATATTAACAAGTCTAGTTATGATAAAGAGAGCGTGACCCCATTGACTGATGATACTCCTCCCAAAACCCAAATCAGCGAGAAAGTACCAGATAAAAAGGTACTTGAGGAACTTAAGAAAGAAAGGGAAAAACTGGAAGAAGAGCGTAAAAAGTTAGAAAGGGAACGAAATGAATTGGAAAAAAGTATCAAGAAGTTTGAAAGTTACCACGTAACTATCGAAGATCTTGAAAAAAAGAGAAAAGATCGTGAGAATGAACTTAAAGATCTTTTAAAAGAAAGGGATCGCTTAAGAAGTGAGTTGGACACGCTTAAGAATGGGGTTTTATTAGAGAAAAAGCGGATTTCCGATGAAAAAAGATACATTAATATTGAGAAGGAGAAGATCCACAAACAAAATGAAGACCTTGCCAAAGAACTTAGAAAGCAAAATGAAGAACTTGCTAAGGAAATCAACGCGAAGAATACCGAATTACACAACATTGAAGCAAGAAGTCGGAAAGAGGAGGATCGTATACGCGAGTTAAGAAAAGAAATCTCACGGTTGGAAAATAGCAGTAATTCTTTACAAAACAAAATTAACAACTTAGAAAACGAAAAAAATCGGCTTGAAACCGATAAGAAACGATTAGAACAAGATAGGAAGAATTTAAGAGACGAAGTTGATAAAATTAAAAAAGATTCTGAACTTGAGAAGAAGCGGATTTCTGACGAGAAAAAACAAATTGATAAAGATAAAGAGAAACTTCAGAAGAAAGACAAAGAGCTAGATCGGAATGAAAAAGCATTATGGCGCAAGAAAAAACAAATTGATGACGACATACAAGATCTAGAACGACATCGAAGAAAAGAGGATGATCGACTTCGTGAATTGAATAAAACGACATCAAATTTAGAAAACAATAGGCAATCTTTGCAACGAGAAATTAGAGATTTAAAAGATGAAATAAAAAAATTGAATAATGAGAAAAAGCGATTAGAACAAGACAGAAAGCAAGCATTAGAAGACTTAAAACGACAAGAAGCGGAAGTTCAAAAGGAAAAACGCGAAATAGAACATGAAAAGAGAAAGATTAGAGAAGAAAAAAATAGCATCAAAAATGAACGGGAAAAATTGAAACGAGAAAAAGAAAGTCTGGAAAGAGAACGAAAGAGACTAGAAGAAGAAATTAGAAAACTGAAGAGTATACCAAAAGAAAAAATAAGGACTAAAACTCCTTGAAAGTTATTTTTATGACAGTTATTTGACAAAAAGCAAGTGGTTTAACCCGCTCTACTTGACGGGATTAACAGGATTGTATCTCCATCCTTTATATTGAACTCTTCAAAAATACTGTTTTCATCCAATGTAATTCCGTTATAAGATAAATGAACTCCTATAGGGTTCAGTCCAAATGAATTCGACACAGTCTCCTTGATATCATTCACTTTGTGATCGAGATTAATGAGTAATTTTTGTTTCTTTTCGCCAGGTCCAATTGTGGACATGAAGTAGATGTTAATTTGTTTGTCTGTGACATCGTTTTCTATGAGTTTATCGATCTTTTCGCCAGCGATAGGTTCCGTAATTTCAGAAGTTATCATTGCAGCTGTTTCATCCGTAGGAACTTCTTCTATTGCTGACGGCAGGATGATTTCTTCGACCATTTCTGAGTCTTCAACGACTTTTTCAAGTTTAGCCTCTTCTTCTGCATGTAATTCCTTTCTTTTAGCCTGCTGTTCCTCTACTTTCTGCCTAAAGTAATTAGTGACTGTTTCAGTCATAGCATCTTGTATATCATCTTCGTCTATTGTTTTATGGTCGGTTACCAGCCATCGTGCATTAAATTGAATCACATTATCTTCGAATTCGTCAGGACATATCAGTAAAAATTCACCAGCAGAGAGTTTAGGTAATTGAGCTACTATGTCATTGGCTTTCTCTGGATTCAAACTTTTTAATAGGTGATGCACTTTTGAGATGTCCTGTTTTGTCATCATACGTCCTAATACCCAGGTGTTTGCTTGTGCCATCGCTTTGTAGTCAATGTCTGCAGGATTTTGAGTTGCAATCAGATTGCTTACGCCATATTTCCGTGCTTGTTTCATAAGCAGTTGTAAAGAATTCTTAGGGGGAGGATTATAAGGATGTGGTGGCAAATAAGGTGCAATTTCATCAACATAGAAAATGAGTTGAGGATCATTCTTTGGATGGCGAAGCATCCATTCATATAATTGTCGGCTTAATGTTGCGATGAAGAAGTGTTTATCGGCTTCCTTATTCAGCGTGTTAAGATAGATAATGTTTACAGGGGTCTTTCCAGCCTCTACAGGCGTCAAGAAGGTATCGATATCCAGAGCTATACCCATTTCGAAAATCAGTTTAGTTGCTCCGGTCGCCAAAAATCGAATCTTTTTTGCTAGCTTTCGAATTTCTCTCGTATCGATCACACCAGAAGATCTTTCTTTGAGCTGTTCAGGAGGATTTTCCACGCATTCAGCTAAAGTCTTTAAATGGTCTAAAGGTGACCCTTGTTCCCTATAATAATCCAAAAGTTGAAAGAGATATGTCTGTGCTGCTTTCCCGGTATCATTTTCAGGATCGTAGCCTAGGAAACGAATTAAAGTTACTGCTATATTGTCTACTGCCTTTATGATATCTTCAACATCCATTTCCTCTTCTGAAAATTTTAACGGGTTTATACATAAAGGAATACCTTTTGATGATGCAGGAGTCCAGATACGAACTTCTGCATTTTCCCAATACTCTTCAGCAAATTCCAGGGGAGTTCCCATCTCTTGAAGTTTCTCTGGATCACCAAGTAGCCCCAGACTTGCAATATCTCCTTGTGGGTCGATTACTAGGGTAGGAATTTCCTGTCGTGTAGCTTCTTCCACTAATACCTTACAAAAAACAGTCTTTCCAGACCCGGAGGCGCCTAGGGTACAAATATGACGTTTTAAGGTCTTTTTCTTAAGTTCGACAAATTCCTCTGTTGCTTTATTTTTACCTAAAACTATACTCACTGTATAGCCTCCTTTTCAGTAGAAGCTAGGACAGTATATACTATATTTCTTTCCTCTTAGACAAAAAAAATGAATCAAATGGAGGATTATTTAGGCACGATTTTCCGCGAAATATTCGAGGAAACGTTCTCTGGTGAATGTCGGAAACCTAAGGTTTTTTGAACTCTTTTCCGATGGAAAACGCCTTTCCTAGAAATCCTCCCATAGAATAATATTCACGAATTCCGGGAGCATAAGCAATCGGATCAATCTTTTTAAAATCGGGATTTCCGTCTTCTCTAAGGCATTCTTCATCAATTTTTACGTCCAAGACTTCGCCCACAAACAGCGTATGCAGTCCTAATTCATGAGAATGCACAAGTTTGCACTCAAGAATAAGAGCAAATTCCTTTACGTAAGGAGCGTTTACTAAATCACTCTTGACAGGGGTAAACCCAGTGTCTTCAAATTTATTTGTGTTTTTTCCTGAAGCAATGCCAAAATAGTCAACGTGCTTCACGTAGTCTTGAGAAGCAATACTTACCGTGAACTCTTTCTGTTCTAAAATATTCCCATAGGTGTAGGTGGCTTTTCTTAAGGCGATAGAGACGCAAACAGGTTTTGAACAGCAAATACTTCCCCAAGCGACCGCCATCACGTTAGGATTTCCAGATTTATCATAGGTTCCAACTATGAAAACTGGAGTTGGGTAAACGATAGTTTTCGAACCTAGAGATTTTTTCATTTATGATCCCCTCTGATATGTGGATCAATTATAAGTTTTGTTTTTTAAAGAGTTTTTGAAGAAATGGTTTCACTTAATTTCAGTAAAACAATTACTGTCCCAATAATGGGGAAAATTGCAAGAAACACGAACATTACACGTAAACCAAATAATTGTGCCGTAATCCCCCCTAAGACTGACCCGGTGACCGCACCAAGAGATAAACTTGAATTAAGGAGCCCCATTGCTTCGTTATGTTTAAATTCAGGAGCAACATCTGAAACAAAGGCACTTCCTCCAGTATAAATCGCCGCAAAAACCACGGAAAGAAAGATTTGAATTGCAAGCAATAAGAAGAGATCATATGCTAATGCATAGATTATCAAGGTAACACTAGTACCTAGTGACCCTAATATTAAAATTGGTTTTCTTCCTATTTTGTCTGAAAGCTTTCCAATGGGTGCCATTAGGAATCCCGACAGTCCTAAATAGATGCCAATAAGAATTCCAGCCCACGAGTTCGAAAACAATCCTGCAAAGAAAATTGATAAGAAAGAAAACGCACCTCCGTAAGCTGAATAACGTAAATAAAATACTACATACAGCCAACTTAAACCATGCTCTTTTAGGTAAGAGTTTTCGTCACTATTTGGTAAAAATCGATTTTTCAATGAACTGATTATCCTTCTGAAGTTTCTTTCTTTATTAGTACTGGTTGTAATCTCTATAAGGAAAATTATAGTCAATATTACTGCAGTAAATGCAATGGAACATGCAAGGTAAAATGTCACTGCAAAATTGAAAAGATCTGCAATTAATCCTCCTAGAAATGAGCCACACGCCCAGCCTATGGAAGTTGATGTATTAAGAATACCTAGACTTTTGCCTTTTTCATGCTTCAAGGAAATTGCAGAGACCAACCCCATGCACGTGGGACGAAATCCTGCAGCAATAAACCCCATAATCCCCATTAGCAAAATCAAAAGCGTTGGAATATTAATGAAGGCGATGAATAGAAGAATAACTGCCATTCCAGATAGACTAAAGATGATAAACGGTTTACGTGATCCCATGATATCACTTAAAGCCCCCATAAATACTAAACTCACTGTTTGGACACCATAATAGGTCGCTAAAAGGAGGCTCGCTTGAAGTAGTGTTGCTCCTAAAGATCTCGCATAAAGAGGCATTACGACCAATGGTATTATTATTGCGAACGAGAACAGCAAATTTACAGTGCTTATCGGTACTAATGATTTCGAAAAACCCTCTTTTTCTGGATCCAAAGGAATCATTTCTGCTCGCGTTCGATGTTTTTGATTCGAATTTAAATTTTTGTGTAGAGGTTGAAGCTGTCATCTAATCACTTAAGCTTTAGATAAGTTTCATTTCGTCTACAAAACGCTGGAGAACAGCTATTCTTGGTGAAAAGTTCAATTCTCATATGTGATCGTCTAGCCAATCGCCGAGGTCTGTAAGAACTCTTCTCCTATCCTCTATTAATTCATTGTAATCGCTTCTGGAGACTCCTTCCTTTTAAGGTGGAGAGGAAAGAGGCGTAAAAACTAACATAAACTGAATAATAACCCTTTTCCATATGTTATCAACTCCACGTTGTTAATTGCGACACTGGGATTTTTTCCTTTAGGATTGTCCAACACAACTCGTTTTCCGTAACAATGAACTCCTTTTACTCTATATGTGTTATGATTATACTTGACAAGGTCATAGGGTTGCAACTGGTATCTCTGTCTCCTAATAGACGGTTTGAATCCCTTTCTATTCTTCTGTAGCGAACGGTTATTGCGCCTGATTTGTATCACCTCATACGGGCGGCAGCGTTCTTGATTGGTGCCGCCGGCAATGACGAATGCATCATTAATATGAGATTTTTCTAAACCTAACTTATTGCGGTGGTATTTAGTAACGTATCCGTAAGTATATTCTGCATCTAATTGCTCTACTAGTTTCCAACGAATGTTATTCAGACAGGCGGTTGCTTTAAGTGGCGTCTTTGCCTGCTGCTGGATGTGAGGGTAGCCGAACTCCTCGGCGGTCTTATCTCCTTTTTTAAGGTTACATTTCCTACAGGCGATCGTCAAATTCGACACTCGATCTGTCCCACCTCGGCTTTTCGGAACGATATGCTCGACTTCTAGGGGCACGCCCGTTTTACCACAATAGGCACATTTGCGTCCCCACTTATCTAACAGGTATTCTTTGACTTCGTAGCCCTGAAGTTCGCCCTGCTGGTACTCTACGCCTGTAATTTCCGGATGTTGCATTTTGTGAGCGTCGAAATTGCCCACCTCTATTTTTTTGAAGGGTATCGGTAGCATCGTTTCAAGTGTTTCACCTAATCGAATATGTGAGTCATGCCGATGTTGAATACTGGGGGGTAACCAGCCTTCAGGTCGTGTTCGGTTATCAAATCGTGGTGGTCGATACCCTAATCTGCCTCTACGAGTGCTACGATACCTACGTTTTTCCGCTAGCTTGTTAGATACATCCTTGCGCAAGCGTAACGTGCAACTGATGACTTCTAATTTATCGGTCGTGGCACTAAATCCGAGTTTCATATATCCCGGGTCTACTCCCAGTTTAATCGATTGTGTCGCCTCTCCGGTGGCATAATTCAACTGAATGGTAAACGGGCATCGCTGAACAACTGTTGCCTTGCCTTCTTTTAACAACTTTTTTCCTGTATGTTGTGTGGTCGGCATGAGGGGGTGCCCCCTCATGTTCAACACATAGATAGGTACTCTCAAGTCCAATCTCCTCCTTTAACGAGTGTTAAAGTCGGTTGGTTCTCTTCGCCAAGGTTATCAGTCAGTACTCTACGATGATCACTGAGAGTTTCCTCTCTGTTTAAACCACCGTTTACAGAGCAAGGGACTAGAGAAGCATCCCTTGGTGTGTTCTTTAACTCTCCTGATA
>NZ_JAHPYX010000101.1:0-4687 GCF_019058535.1 Candidatus Borrarchaeum sp. | reverse complement strand
TTGTAGTTCTCGCTCCCTCACGGGAGGCGACGCTTCGCCACTTTTCCTACAGTTATGGGCTTACGGAAGCTTACCAGGTTGCACACGCTGCTCACCCTTATCCTGCCCCTTGTTTATCTGCCTGCAGGATGCTATTGATCTGTTACCTGCCTGCTTTGCAGGTTAGCACACTGCACACCAAAAGGGGACTCTCTTGCCACGCTGGATAAGATCTCATGCACGGGCATCCTCACGTTTAGCCCTGTCACCTGCTGACTGGTCGCTTACAGGAGGATATACCTCCACCCAGTCGAGCATTACGGGTACACTTGCGGTACCATCTATAGGTTTCCAAAAAACTATAAAAAGACATCGGCTTTCATCCCCCAGCTGTCGAAAGGAGACTTTCCGCCGATAAAGTTAAATTCTTCTTCTCAATGAGTGTATCCACAATTTCTTGCTGTTAGGATGGAGTAATTAAAGGAAGCGTTTCTCCTCCAATAGGGAGCGTCCATACGCTTGCATCATTACCCATTCTTGAAAAAGCAAGATCTAGTGCGTCTTCCACGCTATCTGATGGGGTCATATTAAAAGGATCTTCTACTAATTCAGAGTCTAACTCTGAAACTAGAATTATATCTGCCTTCATCATCGTTTTCCGCATATAGTATGCTTTGTGCCCACCGAGTTTAAAATTAGTTTGCACTTGTTTACTTAGTTCCTCTAGAGTTTTATATTTATACATCCATTCTTCAAAGACTTTATGTCCTATACCATCTTTGCACGCTGCAATTACCACTAATTGACCACCAGGTTTAACTATCGTCTGAGCCTGTTCAATCGCTTTTTGAGCTTGATAGAGGTTGATATCCTTTGGAAAGCCGCCTGAACTCACTAAGACGATATCGGCAGGTTTGTCTACGTAGATTTTGAACAATTCGTCTACTTTTTTTACACATTTATTGAAGGCGCTGACTATCCCACCAGTGGCAACCTCGGCAACCTCCTTATTTGAATCGAGAACAACACTTACGCAAAAATCAACTTTAGCCTTTTCAGCAGCCTGTGTCATATCGACATGAATAACATTCCCGTCTAGGTTTCCTGTAACTGCATCTGGATGAATTAAATTTGAATGGTTTTTCTGAATGCTTTTTAAGCTTGAAATTCCAGGCAAAATGCTTTTTCGACCTCCTGTGTACCCTGCATAATAATGAAATGCAACATCTCCAATAGTAATTCGTTTATCTGCTTCAACAAACTTTCTATTTAGCTCCACAGGTGTCTGTAAATGCGTCATTCCTAAATTGACTAAATCATCAGCTTGACAATTATGATTCTCTACTACAAAACGGCTAACTATGTCTTTACCCAATAACTCATCCATTTCCTTTCTAGTCACAGGACGATGACTACCAACTGCAATTAGTATCTCAATGTTTTCCTCTTTAATACCCAAATTATCAAGTCTATTTAGCAAAACAGGTAGGATTTCTTTGCTTGGAGTGATTCTCGTGTTATCGTTGACTACTATACTTATTTTATCATTCCTATCGAAAAGCTTATCAAAACTTGATTTATCTACGGGATTATTGATGGCGTTTTCATAACTAAGAATTGGTGTTGGATTTTCAATATTCGAATTTTTTTTACTCTCAATAACGCCCAAAGAGTTTTTGTCGCTTATATCTGTATAAATGGCTTCTTCTCCGTATTTTAGTTCTACTTCTACCAATCAAATCGCCCACTAATCTTAGAGACGTCGCTTTTTAACTTTTTTGGTGGTTTACGAACGTCAATGATTCTGATCTTTACTGTTTGTTATTATTTCCTCATCTTCAGGCGTTTTTGTTTCCCCAAACGGAATTGAGATTAATATAATTAGAAGGATAACTGCTCCTATGATAAGAATTCCGTAGGGGCTTCCGGACACAGCAAGTGAAACATATCCTATGATTGGTACAGAAAGGATAACTTTCCCAATAACATTCTCCTGGGGAATCATGCCATTCCAACACTCACTGCCGCGCCAATAGTCGGCAGAAGGATTATTATCACCTTTGGTTCTAAAATATAATTTGCCGTCTTGACTGCGATACTGTATTTCTATGATCCGGTGCACAATGTCATATGATCTTGTAGAGACTTCAAAAACTATTACATCGTCTACTTGAAGTCTATCGCTTGGGATGTTTTGTAAAATAAGCAAATCTCCAACATTATAAGTTGGCCGCATACTTCCTGAAGAGACCGACCGAAGTGGACTTTCAGGATACGTCCCTAAACCTACCTCAAGTCCAATGAATATTGCATATGAGCCCACAACAGCTATGATTATAAAAACAACAGTTTCAATTATTTCTCTCTTATACTTTTTCATAAAAACACCAAACTTATACTATAAAGTTGTGGACCATCGCCTTTTTACAAAATCGTGTAATAGTTAAAAAACCTTTGGACAATAACATCAAAGCGTATATTTGAAGTCGATATTATCGCGGGCGCAAAGATCTGATTAATTCAGTTTGTCAACTTCGATTGACTATAACTTATTTCGATCCTTCTTAAAAAACTCGATATAAGTCAGTATCACCAAAAGTTCTTTCAAGTATACATTGTGACTCCAGAAATTCATGTAATTCTGGGCTGATTCCCCAGCCATATTTTAATTGAGGGTCGACAATAAGATAGTTAAGGTCATCTAACAGCGATTGATGAAGCGTATAATCTCCTTGACGTTCTGCGTTTTCAATAAGTGTTTGCGTATCATGAAAAACATGTTTTTTGGAGAGAAAATCTATTGCTGGGTTGCCAACTATCACAGCACCTTCCTCAACATACAAATCTAAGTATTCTGCTACTTGTTGTGGCTCATAATCTCCTTCCGAGGTGAATATGGCTCCCACGCTATTGAGGGTATCATAAAGTCCGATTAGAACGATGAGTCCTATCAATACTGATAATAGAATGCGTGGGTTGGCAAATAGTTCGCATAGCAATCTCCTTTTGACGTGCCGATTAGAAGTGGCAAATCTGAATTGCATGGCAATATCGATAATAAAAACAGATGCGGCAATACTAAGAGGCAAGAATAAAGGTGAAAGATATCTGAGAGGTAATTTGTTTGCAAATAGTAAAACTATAGTTGGTGCGAAAATCCAAGGGAAAAGAAGAAATGACTCTTTTCTTTTCTTCAAAAAGATCGAATAAATTAATCCGATAAAGCCAAAACCAAAAATTAATGGATTTGATCTAATTGAAAGGGCAAAATAATAAATGCCTTGTGCCTCACCGCGTTGAGGTCTTAATAAATACATTCCAATCATTGTTTGGAGAACATCTGGATCAGATAAACGTGCAAATATGAGATATGGGCTAATGGTAATAATACAAACTACTAGTAAAATAATAAAACTACGTATCGACTGTTCTAGTTCCCTTTTTCCCTTTATAGCATTCAACAGTGTACTTACAAATATAATAAGAATAGCAAATGCTCCAGTTGCCTTTGTAAGAATTGCTAACCCAGCACAAATGCCTGCAAGGATAGTATATGCTTGTTTATTACTTCTGAAACTGACATAGCAGAAAAAGATTGAAAGAGCGATGAAAAAAGATTGTGTAGTATCCAATAGAGCAAGTCTATCAATTGAAAGTGCATATGCATCAATTGCGTATAAACCTGCAGCAAGTATTCCAACTTTTTCCTTATTTAATATGTCTTTACCGAATCTATAAGCAAGATAGCATGTCAATGAGCCAAAAATTGCCGAAACTGCACGTGCTTGGACGATCCCACTCCCAAAAAGAGTAAATGAAATTGCAGTAAATATGAAAAACAATGGTAAATTCCAATAAGCTGGTCCAGCGAAACTGTGACTCCACCACATGAATCTTCCATTCGCAGTATTTTCAGAAATGTCACAATAATTCCCCTCATCATAGCTGAATCGAGGTACACCCTCCAAATTCCAGAATCTTAAAAGAAGTGCAATTCCAATTATTATTACTACAATTATTTTTTCTAATGTTAACGTTCCTACATGTTTTTTGAGGATGTGAACTAGACGTTCCATTATGTACATCTTACTCCTTTATTATTCGCCAATTTGGATACTTCAGCAATATACTACAACTAACAGTTCCAATAAAGAATAAAATTGCAAAAAAACACATTGGAAGCATTAGTAGACTAATAATGAGGGGCAAGTCACCCGGTAGCACTTGGATATAAGACTTAGCGTAGTCTAATGTTATATAGATGAGATCTCCGATAATGCTTCCTAAAAATCCTAGCAACGCTAGGATGAAATAATCTTTGAAGAAAATATCATCCTGAATATCGTATACTCGGGCGTATCCACTTAAGAAACCGAATACTACTCCGCATAAGAGATATGCGAGAAATGCATTTGAATACATCTGTGTTATGTAAGTGATAAATGACTCCCATTGAATATTACTCCATAGAGTAATAATAATTCGTCCTATGATTCTAATTATTATAATCATTAGAACTACTGAAGAAATATGCCTTAACGTTTCCTTAAGAGAAATAAATGCCATTTCAGTTCATCTATAGAAATTTTCTCTTTAAAAAGAATTTCATCACATTTTGGTGTAACTATGGTCTTTTAGCTAAGCAAAGCGAAACATAAAAATATTTTCATGCTATAATTTCATCCCTCACCTGGAGGCAATTATAGGT
>NZ_JAHPYX010000100.1:0-3724 GCF_019058535.1 Candidatus Borrarchaeum sp. | reverse complement strand
TTACGAGTTGCTTGCTACAACACAGGAAGAACCTCCAAAAGTTGATATCAAAGCAGAAGATATTGCCGTTTTAGCATATACAGGAGGGACGACCGGTATACCGAAAGGTGTCCTTCTCACAAATTTAAACCTCGTGTCGAATGCCCTAGTGACCGCCAAGTGGTTCAATTTTGAAGAGGGGAAGGTGCGCACGATAGCTGTCCTCCCTCTCACCCACATCTTCGGCTTCACAGTAGCTATGACTGCATCACTTTCCAGCGCAGGAACAATAGTTTTAATACCGAAATTTCATCCCAGACAGGTGCTTGAGGCGATTTCCAACTATAAACTTACTTTCATGCCGGGTGTGCCAACAATGTACATTGCGCTCCTTAACTATCCAGAACTCGAAAAATATGATCTGAGTTCAGTTCGCTTTATGCTTTCTGGTGGTGCGCCTCTTCCCGTTCAATTGATGAAAGAGTTTTCTGAGAAGACGGGATGTAATCTTCTGGAAGGCTACGGCCTCACAGAGGCTGCTCCGGTTACTCATACCAGCCCAGTTGCACGAAAAAAGGGTGGTTTAATAGGCATTCCAGTTATTGACTGTTTTGCAAGAATTGCCGACGAAAATGGAAATGATGTACCTGTCGGTGAGAGAGGAGAATTGTTGGTTAGCGGTCCTATGGTAATGAAAGGCTATTGGAAAAAACCGGAAGAAACAAAAAACGCAATAGTAAACGGCGAACTTCATACGGGCGATATTGCGACCATGGATAAAGAAGGATACTTTGCAATTGTAGGCAGGAAGAAGGACATGATCAATGTTGCTGGTTACAAGGTATACCCCAGAGATGTAGAAGAAGTGTTATACGAGCATCCAAAAGTAAAATCAGCAGCAGTTATTGGCGTTCCTGATGAATACAGAGGAGAAACGGTTAAAGCCTATATTGTACTAAAAGAAGGACAGAGCACTACTGACAATGAAATTGTAATATTCTGCAAAGAAAGAATAGCATACTTTAAAGTGCCCAAAATCATCGAATTTCGAGACAACCTCCCAATGACAGGTGTAGGTAAGGTACTCCGCAGGGCATTATGGGAAGAGATAAAATGAAGTCTCGCCTAAAATCTTTTGTATTAAAGGGAATCGAAGGGAAATTTGTTTCTATTTTTTCTTTCATATAACCCAGTTTATTTGAGAGCTAAAATAATCTCGTTTCTAAAAAACAGAGAGTCAAAATTATAAGCTAAAATCATTGAATACATCGGTAGACTTCTTGTACAGTTGTATTAATAATGATTATTTCTTATAACATAGAATATATAGCAAGTACGTGAATAATGATGACACTAGACAGGCAGACAATGTTTGGTAAAAAAACACCTTGCGAAGGGTATTTAGACCTAATTAACAGAAAATATGGTCGTTCAGAATCATTAGAAATTCTGGATAAAATAGAGTGGGACTTTAAGGATTTTACTACACAATATCTCACCCATAAATTTCATTCTTATCCCGCTCGATTCATTCCTCAAATACCTTTGACATTTCTTAAATTATTTTCGAAAAAAAAGGAAACAATCGCAGATCCCTTTTGTGGATGTGGCACGACCCTCGTTGAAGCGTTCTTAAACAACCGGCATTCTATTGGAAATGACTTCAACCCTCTAGCAGCACTAATTACTAAAGTAAAAACAACATTAATCAATAAAGAAGAACTATTGTATTTAAATGAAAGACTTGCGAGCATAAAGAGTAAATTGGATGTAGATAACAGTCAAATTGATGAAAGATTAAGAAACATGCCCCGCAGAAAGATTAGCAAACTTTTCGATAGAAAGATCATTTCACAATTGGAAGCAATTCGGGAGACTTTATTGGAGATTAGAGCAGAAGGATTTGTTGATATATATGATCTCGGACAAGTAGCTTTATCTGCAACCATTTGGTCATTAGTAGAACATGGAATCGTTGATGTGAAGGATTTATTTCTAAGAAAAGTGGCTCATATGGAAAATGAACTAAAGAAAACTGCCAAAGTTATGAAAAATATACCCAATGTATTAGTCTTGAATAGTGATGCAAGAAAGCTAGAAGTTGAATCTGAATCCATAGATTTGATAGTTACTTCTCCCCCTTACGTAAACGCACTAGATTACTATCGAGTACACATGTATAACATGTTCTGGTTAGATATGGATTTTAATGCCTTCAAAAAACATGAAATAGGAGCACATTCGCGTTTTATTAATAATAGATTTAGATTGTTTTCCGAGTATTTAGGAGCCATGCTCCGCTCCATGATAGAAATGAATCGGATTTTAAAACAAAACAAGTTCTGCGTTATTGTCGTTGGGAATTCCAGCTTAGAATACGAGTTGATTGAAAGTCATAAATTTTTTGCAGAAATGTCTAAGGATATAGGTTTCAAGACAATAAAAACGATTTTTAGAACAATTGATAAAACAAAAAAATATACTAGCGCAGATATTGGAAAAATCGACGATGAGTTCATACTTATATTGCAAAAAATTGAGAATATCAATGTTACCCCAGAGAGCGATGTTTTTATAGCCGAAACTGTCACACAACAGATGATGCAATTTAGGGAAAAACTAAAGCATTCACAGGGAACTTCTATTAGAGGGAGAAAACCTACTAAAGAACGGCTGCTGAAAAACATTGATAAAATTGATGACGCGATTAATAAGATTTCTAAAGATATAATTTGGACATAAAACGTTCAAGAGAATCTGCATTTCGCTTTAAAAGAAGTAAATAAATAGCGATAATGATTCCAATGCTAATTCCTAAATCCAATGGTCCAACAGACACCATAAGGTACTCATCCTTTTTCAGGACCTTCTTTCGGTAGAATGAAGTTTGTAAATTAAATACAAACTATTTTGAAAATCATTGAAGTGAAATTTATAAATCTTTTTTCTGTTACATCTCTTTATAAGAGATTTCAGTTTGAAAATTTCGATAAGAATCAACTATTTTGGAATAAAGTAAGTAAGAACATTATAGAAAACTAAAGATAAAAAAAGAGAGATTAAATGGGCTATAACTTATCGTTAGTTTCTTGTTAACCTTATTAATTGAATTACTCAGCGCCAAAACTCTTTTTCATCTGCTCCATCATTTCAAGAAATGGCTTCATAAGTTTATCTAACATATCCCCGTAAAGAAATTCGTTTAGAAACTGAAACACTTTATTAGCTGGTTCCTCTCCACTGAAACCTAGTTTAATATTATCATCGCCTGCTTCAAATGAAATCAAATCTTCAGGGTTGCCTGTGATTTCACCTATGTTTTTCTTCATCTCATCAAGATTCAGAATTTGAGAGCTTGTATTCTCATCCACAATGTTTTTATCAATTGACATTTGTATGGAATTAGGAGAAGGACGTTTTAGTTTGATGCCTTCACGGATTTGTTTTTTCATCTGTTCCATCATTTCTTGAAATGGCATCATAATTATTACCTCAAGGAGACCCCCCAACTTGTTGGGGTGAGGAATTGATCCCGGGCGTTGCTCACACAACCCTTTCTACGAAGACAGGGGATGATATACCTAACCTCAGGTGGTGTTTTAATGACGGGTACTCGCAAGTCCCGTCGCTCCCAACATCAAGGGAGTAGGTTCTCTTCGCCAAGGTTATCAGTCAGTACTATACGATGATCACTGAGAGTTTCCTCTCTGTTTAAACCACCGTTTACAGAGCAAGGGACTAGAGA
>NZ_JAHPYX010000099.1:0-6768 GCF_019058535.1 Candidatus Borrarchaeum sp. | reverse complement strand
GCCGTACCTACGGGGCGTAGGGATGTTAAGCCTGTGGAGATAAGACCTCCGTAACCCGTAAGGGGATCGAGTCCGTCGTTGAAGCAGGAAGCCTCGATGCTTTAGCACGAGGTAGCTCACAGGTTATAAGGGTAGAATTGCTGCCTTAAATTAGAAAATAAATTTAACTTAATCGGCGGGAAGCCTCATCCGAAAGGATGGGGTAGTTCACGCATATAAGAAAATCAAGATAGCTGGATGGTCTTAAATATGACTGGATTTGAGTATAACCGACTTCTTAGTAAAAAAAGATGTCCGCATCTATTTTGGTCTAATCTTAGAAGCGACATGTCCCATTTTCTTGAAACTTTCGATCTGTTCGAATAACTTTCCAGCAGTAGATTCAATGCCATGTGGACTTAATTCTTCTTTTAACTCATTAATTGTATATCCTGCATCTTTGGAACTGCCAATGATTTCGAGAATTTTTTTATTTTCTTCTGAAAAATGATCTACTTTTTCTTGTAGCTCTGCCCACGGTTTTTTGAGCACATAAACACGTGTAAATGTTTCTGCCGAAATTTCTTCTGCCGTTTCTACTATTTCAGATATGTGCCCCATCTTCTTAAAAGACTCAAGCTGTTCGAAGGTTTTTCCAACGGACGCTTCAATTCCTTGTGCTTTCAATTTGTCGACAATTTCTGGTGCCATCATTCCTGCAGTAGCAGAATTATCAAGGAGTTCAAGAACATTCTTGTTTTCTTCTGAAAAGTGTTCTACGCGTGGTTTCAACTCTGCCCATGGTTTTTTCAACATATATCGTTTATAAAATGCAGGTGAGAGTTCGGTTTCTTCTATTTTGTAGGCTTCACCTTCAATGATCGCAGTTTTGTGATCCTTTGAGATTTTGATGGCTTCATCCTTTGGAAAAACGTTCTCTCTTCGTACATTTCCATCAGTATCAAGATACAGAAGTAGTATATGAGTGCCGTGGTCAAGTGTTTTCGTAACTAACCCCATGGATTGGGATGCACGTTCAATATCTTTTTCAGTAATTTCAAGAGCTTCTCTAGCACCACAATTCGGGCATGTTACTTGAATTATCTTAGAGGACAGCATAATTATCAACCACAGAGATTATATAATCAATTCAGACGGGAAAACGTGAGGATTATCACAATCCTTGCCCATACCAGATTTATAACTATCCTCTTTAATAAACATTACGTCCTCAAATATTTTGTGATGATTAAAGAAGTACGTGTTTTTTAACTTATTCGGCTGGAAGAAAGGGATTTTAAAGAATAAGGGATTCTCGAAATAAAGACGATCGAAAAGAGAAGTTATTTCAGGATGCGACTTTTAAGGTCGAAACGTTTTTTTACAAGGATGACATTAGAATCTTGAGGAACACGCCACTTATGTGATCTCTCAGAAAAGGAATCTCTAATTAATTACAGCCAATATGTCTACTCAAAGATTAAAATGTTCTTTAAAAAGGATGAAGGATATGATTCATCTCATTTTAGCAACGTTTGAGTCTGGGCTCGGCTCAGTATTGTATGATGACAAGGTTATTTCGGCGAAAAACTCACACTCAAACTTAGAAGAAGGATATGATAGTTCAGAATATTATCCTCGTTTTATTCGAGCACTCTATGATTTTGCGAAAGAATTATCGAAGGAAACGCTAAGAGTTCATAAAGTGGATATTGGTGATTACTATCTTTTACTTTTTGATACAGGTGAAGTGTTATGGGGCTTTTTTTGTGATTTTTGGGATAATATGCCCTATACTGAAGAAAAGATTATGAAAATTATCAAGCTTTTGGATTCTACCGTAAGAAAGGCAGATAGAACGCAACCGCAATTTAAAATTGAAAATTCATTGCATCAAAAATTAGATCAAATATTGACTACTCAGGTGTTTCCAAAAGACAAATTGGAAGAAATCAATGAGATTATTGAAAAATTGGACAATACTGCTCCACCGCAGATTACAATAACTTCTGTTTACCTTTTTGATATTGATGGCGGAATTGTAAAGGCATGGGAGCCTGTTAAGGATTATGGAGGTAAAATTCGTCGAACTCTCTACAAGCTAGTATGTGAAATGCCCTTTCATTTCCAAAGTAGATTAGAACTAAATGTTGATCTAGGTTCAAATGAAAATGAAGGCTGGAAAATTATACGCTTAGGAGACACAGAATTTGCCATGTGTTTTCGTGTAATGTACGCGACAGAACACAGGGGTCTGCTGAATGTCATAACAAAATCTACATGTGAAAAGGTCTTGGAAATCATTGAAAACGACATCCAAAATGTCAAAACAAAAGCATCCCATTATTCGTATGAAATTCGAGCAAAAGACTTTTTCGATTTTTAATTGACAGACAGTATACTCTTTAAAAAACAATAAAGGGTCATAAAGATCTGATATAAACGAAGATGAAGGAGTATACATAAAGTCAAAGTTTCATAAAGAAAAGTGGTGAAAGAAAAATGAAAATTCTTGAGGTTAATATTCCTTTTGACGAATTACCAGAAGAAATTCAGAAAAAATGCCGTGATAGTATCAAAAAAGAAATTAAAACAACTTTTACGAAAGATGACGACGGATGGATGATTCATTGCGAATTTCTAGGAGAACCTGTACAGCACAAGAATGTTCATGATTCAGAATTGCAAGAAAATGAAATTATTGAACAGTTTTATGCTAAGGACATTGAACCTGAACTCATTGATTTGCTGCTTTCAGGTCAACACTTGTTTCCACTGGATATAGTGATTCGAATAACCCAGAAGCAGTGAAGGTTGATTTTTTCTTTTTTCATTTGGGGATTTAGGTTCAACAGAACCCGAAATCAAGATTTAAGATGTTGTTTTTTGAATGTAGAAATCCTCTTCAGTAAAGAATTTAAGTAAAACAATAAATTGTCAGACAATCGTTCTCATATAGCACTTGGAAGTGGATTATTGAGTTTTGTGGAGCTCCAAGTTCAAATTGCAGATCAGTATAAACTAGTTGATGAACATAGAAAGAAGAGAGACCAATATAATCAAAAAACACGTGAATTGATGAGAGAATCTAAACAACTTCGTGAAGATCGTGTGAAATTTATTGAACAGGCAAAGAACGAACAAAAAAAACGCGATGAGATGAACAGTAAAGTCCGTGAATATAAAGAACAGCGGAAGGCGCTAAGTGAAGAAATAAAAAAGGCACGAGAAAGATTGAATGAATTAAAACAGGGAAGAAATGAACTCGAGGATAATAGCCCTTCAAAGATTCCTACAAAAAGATTGATGAGAGAACTAAAAGATTCAGAATGGATAATTCAAACGACGGTAATGAGTTTAGATAAAGAAAGAGAATTGGTTAAGAAGATAGCAAAATTGGAAGCGCAATTAGAAGAAAAAACGACCTCTCAAAATAAAATAAATGAGTTTCAATCAAAAATAATTGAAGAGGCTGCTTCCCTTGAAGCAATAAAAGCAAAACTGGAACATTCTCATCAAAAAGTTATAGATTATGCTAAAAAAGCACAAGAACATCACGATCAAATGGAAAAACTGTTCTCAAAAGCTAAGGAATTTGAAAAAAGAGCAGATGAATTGTATAAGCAATTTCTTGAAGTTAAGAAACTAGCCGATGACGAGCATCAAAAAGCCGTAAAGATTTATGAAAAAATTGACATATTAAAAAAAGCAATTAATGATTTGAAGAAAACGGAAGAGGAAGAAAAGCAAAGACGCATAGATGTAAAGCTAGAGGAAAAAGAGAAAGTAGCAGTTCAGAAACTCAAGGAAAAGAGAAAAAAGTTGACAATGGAAGAATTTAGGATTCTTGTGGAAAAAGGACTCATTTGATCTTTTCATTTTAACTGAGGTTTTTGTAGAATTAACTATTGGATGGGGACTTTTGTGGATGATCTTTTAGAAAAAGTATTGAATAAGGTAAATTTTCCTGAAATTGATTTCATGGATATTCGAGTTTTTCAAAAAAAAGCAACAACTGTCCGTGTTGAAACAGGGCGCATATCAAAATTAATAAATTCGTCATACGGAGGCGCTGGTGTGCGTGTGTTCTCTTCTGATGGCTGTTGGAGTCATGCTTCCACCAACTCAGTTAGTGAAGAATCATTGTTGAAAACATTAAATGTAGCTTATAAAGCCGCAAAGAGTCTTACTAATAAAACTTCAAATGAACAAATCAAATTACCTTCAATTCAACCTGTTAAAAAGAAAACAGTGATTAAAGCTAAAATACATCCAAACGATGTATCTCTTGAAGAAAAAGCGAAAAGAGTCTTCGAATATGAAAAAATCGCTAGGACAGTCGATCCCCGAATAGTAAATACACATTTCAACTATCAAGATTCAATTATCCAAGAATTTGTTGTCAATTCCCTTGGAAGCAATGTTAGTAGCACTTGGATTTATACACAACTGAGAGGAAGAGTTACAGCCAAAGAAATGGGCGTACGCGAAACAGGCTTCTCTACGGTTGGAAAAACACAAGGTTTTGAAGTTATTGAACAAATTGACGCTGAAGAGTTCAGTATAAACGCTGCTAGAAAAGCATTATCGAAACTCACTGCAAAAACGCCTACAGCAGGCAAATTTAACGTCATTCTAGATCCCCGTCTTACTGGATTATTCGCGCATGAAGCATTTGGACATTCCGCAGAAGCCGATTTAGTAGTTGAGGGCGCTTCTATCCTTGAAGGCAAGCTTGGTAAACAAATTGCATCACCAAATGTGACAATTATTGATGATCCTACGATACCTGGAAGCTTCGGTTTTTTCCAGACTGATAGTGAAGGAGTTATTGCAAGACAAAAGGTTTTGGTGGACCGAGGAGTATTACAGGAATATCTACATACGCTAGAAACTGCATCAAAATTGAATTTGCCACCCAACGGGAGTGCGAGAGCAAGCTCACATCATGTGATGCCTCTAGCACGAATGGCTAGTATCTATATTCAACCTAAAGATTATGCATTTGAAGAATTGATTGAAGGGGTAACAAGTGGCATTTACATGAAAGGCGCTGAATTTGGACACGTGGATCCTGCAACTGGCGAATTCCTATTTAAAGCAGAACAAGGTTGGAACATAGAGAATGGAGAGATAAAAGATCAATTAAGAGACGTTGCTTTATCAGGGTCAACTTTAGAAATACTAAAGAACATAGAAGCGGTTGGAAAAGATTTAGTACTTCTAGGACCTGGTCACTGCGGAAAGAGGGGTCAATTAGTTCCAGTAGATGATGGAGGGCCACATATTCGCGTAAAAGACGTTATTGTAGGAGGACTACAATAATATTATCATGTCCCTTCTCATTAACAACTAAAGAAATCAACTCTTATATAAAATAAATTAAGTATTATTTGAAGGCTGGATTATGGCATTAAAAATACTAGAATATCCAGAAAAATTGTCAGATTTTTTCGTTAAAGCAATAATCATTGGATTTATATACGCAATTTGTATCTATGGTTTCCGATTCGTGTTTCAGTTCCTACAGGTCAGGCCTATACCTGGTAATCCTTTACTAGGCTTTGTTCTTGAAGTTATAGCTGGAGTAATTCTTGCCTTAGTTCTTGGCTTTGTTTCAATTAGATGTACCTTTCCGTTTGTTACACGATCCATTTTTGTCTTTTCGATTTTATTCATTATAGGCTACGCAAATAATTTTGTGGAACTCCTCTTCTATTCGACAACACCAATCTATGTATTCTATTATGACTTTGCATTCACGATAGCAACGCACATAGTAACGGCTGCGGTTATTGCTCTTCTCTTTCCACCACTGAACGATACAGATTCTGCGATAACTCAACTAAAGAATTTCTTCTCTGGACACTCAACGACTTGGTGGATTTTCCGAGTGTTGATAGCTGGTGCATTATATTTCCCAATTTATTTTGCTTTTGGTTTGGTAGTCAGCCCGATAGTAGTACCCTACTATACTGACCCAGCCCTAGGACTTGAGCTTACAATTCCCGGCTTTGAGGTAATGATTCCCTTAGGAATTGCAAGAGGAATAATCTACGTTCTTGTCCTCATCTTACCCATGGCAATGGCTAAGCTTGAGAAATGGAAATTAGTCCTCTATTTAACTGCAATTCTAGCAGGTGTAGGCGCTATAGCCGGTTTT
Source organism: Candidatus Borrarchaeum sp. (assembly GCF_019058535.1). Classification (NCBI taxonomy): domain Archaea; kingdom Promethearchaeati; phylum Candidatus Borrarchaeota; class Candidatus Borrarchaeia; order Candidatus Borrarchaeales; family Candidatus Borrarchaeaceae; genus Candidatus Borrarchaeum; species Candidatus Borrarchaeum sp. Next base: position 626 of record NZ_JAHPYX010000099.1, on the reverse strand, counting down.
ATTCCTCTCCAACTATGGCCAATAGCTCTTCGTGTGACACATGGCTTAGAAATAACTGCAGATTCTTTCTTTCATAGCCTCGTGATCGTTAAAGTATTAGACAAGTTCTCAAAAGAGCAGATCTAAATGCCTGTTCAAGTTTAAATGCGCAATTTTGATCAAAAAAAAGCATTTTATCAATTCGTATTAATCAAACTCCATAATTTGAATTGCATTAAAGCATCATTTTACGCAATTCCTAGTAATTGATGTTTCGGGAGTCTGGAAAAGCATTTCAGATTTACCGCATTTTGCTAAGGTCTACAGATCGATCGATAGAATTTAGAAACTAACTTTCATAAGTCTCCCTGAGTCTCAGAAGAGCCTTCGTTATGACATGACTTGTGCGTGAGATTTGAAGAGTGAAGAGTTCTACCATTTGTCGAAATGAACGATCTCATTTAATGGCTTCTTAGCTGGTTGACTTGGATTTTCATCAGGTATTCCAAACGCAACCGCACCTACTATCCTAGAATCTGCTGGAAGGTTTAGCGTGTCTTTGAGTTTTCTTTCATCGAAAGCGCCCATCCAACATGACCCCACTCCTTGAACCCAAGCTGCAACCACCATGTTTTGAAGGGCTATCG
>NZ_JAHPYX010000098.1:0-3233 GCF_019058535.1 Candidatus Borrarchaeum sp. | reverse complement strand
TTAAAAGTCCTGAGGGGTAGGGACGGTGCTGCCGATGCCAAAAGCCTTTACAACAGCCTCGAAGTGGACCTACTCCCTTGGTGTTGGGAGCGGCGGGACTTGAGAGTACCCGCCATTAAAACACCACCCGAGGTTGGGTACACCAACCCCTGTCTCCGCAGAAAGGGTTGTGTGAACAACATCCGACCTCAATTCCTCTCCGCCCTAAAGGGCTGGAGTCTCCTTGAGGTAATCTTATGATGAGGGACTTAAGGCAAGTAATTCTAATATATCTTATACACATACGAAACTTATACCAAGATTAGAACCCTACACGAATTTTTTATCGAGCTTAAGAATGAGTAATCATTTGGGACTAATACTCAAACGCTTGAACATCTAGATTAAGGGAAGGAGGAGACAATGGCTATGAAAATAACGATACCGTGGGAACTAAAATACAAATATGCTAGGGGAATGTTGACAACTCTGTTCAAAGGATTCATGTATGTGATCCGTGAGAGACATGGCGCGGCAGAAGCACTCGAAATACATCAACTGGTCAATAAAATGGATAATAGAATACAGAATATGATCCGCACACTTAAAGATGTTTTCAAAATAGAGGAAAACGATATCAAAGCGCTTAGAAGTGTGTGGGAGATCTATCTGGACCTTACTGGGATTATAAGCACCACACTTGAGCAGTCTGAAAAACTTTGGAGACATAAAATTACTACCTGTGCCTGGGTAACAGAGCCCAAAGATCTCAGCGATTGGTGCTATAACTACTGTAGCCTTATGAACAAGTTCATAAATCCAAAGACGACCCTTGAGCGACCTAAAGCCATGTGTACAGGAGATTCAGAATGTGAATTTGTGGTTAAGATTGAAGAGTGACCCTTGCTCCTTATTATGAAATATATCCACAAATAGTACAAAAACAAACAATTTAGGGGATATGAGGGAATTGGCTAAGAAATTGCAGCCGCCTTGTGCGTCGCCCAAAAGAGGGCTACCTTGGGAACTAAAATATAACTATGTTAGAGGACAAATGACAACTCTGTTCAAAGGATTCCTATATGCAATTCGTGAAGAATATGGTGCTGCTGCCGCACTCAAAATTACTGAAAAGATGTGGAGATTTAAGGATAGAGTAAAAAACATGATAAATACATTCTTAAGCGTTTTCGAAATACAGGGAAACGATCTTGAAAAATTAGCGGAGTTTTGGGACGTCTATTGGGAGATTCAAGGATCTGAGGCCATTATACTTGAGCGATCTAAAACAATTAATAGAACTAAAATCACGAAGTGTCCATGGAGTACACCAGATCCCAAAGATATCAGCGGCTGGTGCGAAATCTGGGCAAATATCGTTAGCGAGAGTATAAATCCCAAAATTTCCACTAAACGACTTAAAGGAATGTGTGCAGGGGATCCGTATTGTGAATACGTTTGGAGAATAGAAGACTGAATCAAACATTTCAAAATCGTTCTCTAAAGTTGTCGGATATAGTAAACTCAGATTGAGGGAGAGGAGGGGACTATGACTGAGAAAATATCGATACCTTTGTTATTAAAACATGATTTTACTTTGAGAGCTTATTCATCTATCGTCAAAGGATTTTTATACGCGATCCGCGAGAAACATGGTGGAAACGAAGCGCTGGAAACTTACTTAAGGGTCTGCACAATGGATGATAGAATAAAGAATCTTACAAATGCACTTCTAGATATCTTCCAACTAAAGGGGAGTGATGCTGAAACAATAGGAAAGTGGTTTGAAGTCTGGTTTGAACTCACTGCATTTGAATATGCTATACTTGAGCAGTCTAAGACAAGTAGTAGAGTTAAGGTCACCAAATGTCCGTTCAAAACAGAGCCCAAAGATCTCAGTGACTGGGCTTTAATCTTCACAAATCTTGTTTCAAAGACCATAAATCCAAAAGCTACAGTTGAACGCCCTAAAGCAATGTGTGCTGGGGATTCCTATTGCGAATACATTTGGAAAATAGAAGAATGAAACTGCAGTAAGAGTGTCAGCATTATAGCGTAAAGTAGAAGGTTGCGCCTTTTTCTACTTCCCCTTCAGCCCAGACACTGCCGCCATGACGATGAATGATGCGCTTCACTGTAGCTAGGCCAATGCCGATTCCTTTGAAATCATCCGTTGAATGAAGGCGTTGGAAAGCACCAAATAATTTATCGGCATAGGCTTTATCGAATCCCGCCCCGTTATCGCGGACAAAATACGCAGTTTCACCATCATGTGCTATAGCACCGAATTCTATCTGCGCAATTGGTTTTTTCCCAGTAAATTTCCATGAATTACCAAGAAGATTTTCCAGCACTGCACGAAGAAGTCGAGGATCACAATCTGCAGTAAGTCCTGGTGTGATAATAAATTTCAACTGACGCTCAGGTTCTGCCTCTTGGAGTTCCATCACGATTTCGTGTGCAATTTCACTCAGGTCAACAGTTTCATAGCGTAACTCTCTTCGCGTAATCCGGGAAAGTCCTAACAAAGCATCTATGAGTTCACTCATGCGTATGCTTGCTGCACGCACACGTTGGAGATAATCTTGTCCTTCTCGATCTAGTAAATCTAAATAATCCTCAAGTAGCGCTTGGCTGAAGCCGCTAATGCTTCTAAGCGGAGCACGGAGATCATGCGAGACGGAATAACTAAAAGTTTCTAGTTCTTTGTTGAGGGCCTCAAGTTCAATAGCTCTTTGCTTCAAATCTTCATTCAATTTAAAGATTTCCTGCTCCGCCCGCTTGCGCTCGGTTATGTCACGAGTGATGCCCCAAACTCCTATGGGTTTGCTTTCCTCATCTTTGATGAGCCATGTTCTTAACGAGATAGGGATGTTGGTTTCATCTTTCTTGATGGATTCTATTTCGTACACATCCGAATAGCCCCGAGGAATCGTTTGTTCTTCAAGCATTTTTTCTATCGTGTCATGCCATTTTCTAGGAATGAATTCTCGAAAGCCCTTGTGATATAGTTCTTCTTTTAGATACCCATGCATATCCGCAAGGGCCTGGTTGCATTCGAAAATGAATCCTTCCATATCTATGGAGACGATGCCGTCTATAGAGGATTCATACAAGCCTCGATAGCGCTTCTCTGACTCTTTAAGCTCTAAGGTCCTCTCTTCTACGAGTCTTTCTAGGTTCTCAGTATAATCGGTCAGTTTCGTCATCCATTCGCTTGAACTCATCCACTCGCCAATGCTCAATTCTTCATC
>NZ_JAHPYX010000097.1:0-16562 GCF_019058535.1 Candidatus Borrarchaeum sp. | reverse complement strand
ATGGATAAGATGGCTCACAAAAAATGTCCTACTTGTGTGTGGAATCAAAACAAAGGTCAAATAATAATTTAACATCCAGTTCTATTTTCCCTTTTCTTTCATCCATTTAGCCGCAATCTTTGCTGCTCCGGCAGCTGTTTCTGCCCAAGCATCAGCACCAATCTCCTCTTGCCAGGCAGGCGTTGTTGGAGCGCCCCCAATTAATACTATATAGTCATCTCGTTTTCCTAAGGCTTCTAACAGCTCAAGAACTTCTTTTTGAGATCCCATCGTGGTCGCCATAAGTGCGGAAAGAGCAATTATATCAGCATTTACTTCCTCAGCTTTTTCAATGAACTGCATAGAGGGAACTTTATTTCCTAAGTCAAATACTTCAAAACCAGAAACTTCCATCATCACTTTGACAATGTTCTTTCCAATATCATGAACGTCCCCAAATACTGTTCCTAATACAACCTTGCCTTTTGTCTTAGGAAGCTCAGTGGATTTCTTAAGTGGTTCTATAAGAATAGAAGTAGCAGCTTGCATCGCTTCGGCGGCAACCACAAGTTCAGGGAGAAAAATCTCCATTTTATCGAATTTCTCACCTATTTGCTCCATCGTAGGGACTAAAACCTCATCGATCGCTTTTAATGGATCAATTTGGGCAATTAAAATTTCTTTTGCCACTTGTTTTGCCTTTTCAGGTTCGTATTTCTCCACAGCATTCTTTAATGCTTCGAAAAGATTCTCCATTTTTAAACACATCCTTAAATTTAAGCTAAAATTTGAGTCCAAGATCTTCAAGTTCTTTTTTGACTCGTGTAAAAATGTTAACGTGTTCTTCAGAGGGCTTAACCGTGTTCAAATCATAGCATTCTTGAAATGTAAGCCCTAGAGGTGGGTTTTTTAAATTTTGTTCATATTTTGACATAATTTTGGTCACTAGGTCGTTGGCATCAGTTCTTTTCAATCCCGTTGCTGCATGGCCAACTTCGCAGCCCATCTTAGCTTCCATTCCAGTATTTCGATCTGGGTATTGACTTTTAGCTGCCGATGCATTATTGATATGACATCCAGAAACAGCACCAGCTATACTCATCGCCGCAACCTCAAGGAAACACATATCTGTACAAGGACCAGCTGCAGTTATAGCCTCTGAAGCAGTAAGCAGATGAGTATTTCGACTAAGAGCTTGACATACAATGCTGGCAATCCAAATGGTTTCAGGTGCCGTACTACAAGAATATTTGAGATGCAGAGGCGGAAAGTCCGAATAAGCGACATTATAAGTAAGGACTCCCTGTAAATGATGTGCTAGGGTAACTATGGCGGTTCCTTCAGGTCCTCCTGCATATCCTCCCATTAACGGCACATACACGCCTCCTATCAAGACAGTATCTTGATCAGAGTAGTATAACGCCTTAGCGAGTTGACTATAATCTGTTTTAAGCTCAGCAAGCGTAGCGATGAGCATTCCATCCACAGGTCTAACGCCAAGTTCTGGTTGATTCATGTTGATATACGAGGCCTCTGACAGAGCGCTTCCTATCAGATTATGAAATCCAATCAAAGGACGACCTGCTCTCTTTGTTCCTTCTTTTGCATAAATGAGATTGTAAGTAGATGCTAAGATTTCAATAGGAGTGCCTGCTCGTGGCACCATTCCAAATATAGTCTTTAATGGATATCCTCCACTTACTGTATCGGCTAATGGTTCTTGTGCAAGACTCTGAACTACTTTTGCATAAATATCCTCAGAGATTTCGCAACCACCTGAAGTTAAACATAAAGGTGGTTTTCTATCTTCAATACGTCTATTAGCCATTACTCTTTCATCAGTTTCAGCTCCGAACGTAATTTGACTTGGTGCTTCATGTAGTGCTAACCTTATCTCATCTTCCTCAAACTTGATTTGTCGATGTGTACTTAAACAATAAGTGCCTGTTTCTAAATAAAGTTCCAAAGCGGCATTAAACACAGCGTCCGCCAAACTATCGTCGGAAGGAACTAAAACCTCTGGATCATATCTTATATCATAATCTTTAATTAATTCTTTGAGTTTTAATCTCATTATACTAAAATCAAAGTCTTTTTCCATACAAATTGGACCATCTTCAGCTCTCTTGATGACGTCTAATAATTTTGATGCATGCATGTACCATATCTTCCTTCATTTCTATTCATATAGCAAGCCTTTCGACTTCTCATCTTATGAACTTAATATTCTTTTTGTTTTGGATATGTATCTAAGGAAAACTAATGCAGTAAACATGTAGTATTATAACAATTTATTCATCATTTTTCCATAAACTATTTGAAATGTAGCTTCCTCTGGATATCAGGGAAAAAGAGTACAGATGAATGTTCAAGCTAAACAGAAATTTCGCTGGAATGATGTGAGTACACTCCGAATAATCGTTTCAATATTGGGTATCCTTGTTGGATTCGCCGGTTTCGAACATGGGTTCTTTGAAATTCTTCAAGGGAATGTCATTCCTAATGAATTTGTCATAGATGCCATTGGTCCAGGGCAGAGGTTTTGGTCTGAGGGAACAGAACCTGCATTCACAATAATTCCAAATTATTTTATTACAGGTATTTTAGCAATGAGTATTGGTCTGTTAATGATTATTTGGGCTGCTCTATTTATTGAAAGGAAATATGGTGTCCGAATACTATTTCTACTGTCAATTACATTATTTTTGGTAGGAGGAGGGTTTGCACCACTACCGGTCGCATTATTAGCTAGTTTTGTTGCAACTAGCATAAATAGTCCCTTAAACTGGTGGCGTACCCATCTCCCTGAGAACATTCAGAACATGCTTGTCAAGCTATGGCCGTGGAATGTCATCGTAGCTGTATTTTTATTTTTGTTTGCTGTTTTTGTCGCAATATTTGGCTATCCCATAATATGGTTTTTGTCTGCTGAACTTACTGTATCATTTAACTTGATTATAGGTTTAATTGACCTTGGTATTATGGTGATTTCTATTCTGTCGGCAATTTCCTATGGTATCCAGAGCTCCCCAGATTCGAATTAAACTGCTTAATGCAAATGAGTTTTTTGCAATTATTTAGGAATGAAAAGTGTGATTCTAATCAGGATTTGATTGATACTTTTTTAAAGAAATTTTATTTTTTGGGTTTTCTAAAAGCCAGTATAAAGTCGTGAACCCTGGAAATTACCATAGTTGTCGGATATCCTAAAGGACGTGTTGTATAATGAGGATGCTCCCATATAATCATGTCTTGATATTCAAAGCCTATCTCTTTGCAGATGTGGATCATATCAATATGTATTGTGATTACTTCTGAACCTCTTCGAGAATCCTGAACTATGACCACAAAGTACTTTCCTTTTTTTAAAACCTCAAAAACAAGTCTATAGATTTTCTCAAGTTCAGAAATAAATTTATTGTAGGTCTGAATATTGCCCAAGTCTCTGGAATCTTCACTATAAATTTTCCATTCTTTTTCAGTTTGTCCTGTATATTTACCGTTTATTCCATGAAGTCCGATCCAATAGGGCGGTGATGTCAAACAAAAATCTACAGATTCTTTTTCAACATGAGAAAGAAGGTTTCTTGCATCATCGTAGATTATTTTATGATCATTAGATATTCTCGTTTTTTCATCAGAGTCGAACCAAGTCTCTATAGGTTTAGGGATTTCTTCCAGTCTTCCCTTAGCAATATTTGACCATTTTTCTGATAATTCTATTCCTAAGGCATCTCTATCTAAGTTCCTACTTACAACAACGGTTGTTCCAATTCCAACCATTGGGTCAAAAACAAAATCTCCTCTCTTAGTAAACATCCTTATCAAACGTTTTGCAACAAAATCAGGAAAGATTGCTGGATGTCCATAATTATTTCTTACTGGTTGTTTAAATCTCCACGCAGATTTTGAGAATTGCACCCATTCTGCCCCAGTAAGGTCATTTAGTCTATTCTCTCTCTTTTTAATTTTTTTATTGTTTTGGTTATTTTCATTCAATTTAATCCTCTACATCTGTCAAGATCAACGATTTTCTTCTTGGCTTTAATATAGATCGTTTTTCATACAATTTTTCATTATATAAAAGACAGTTTTATCACAATAGTATGCGTGAATAATTCTATATACCTTAAGGTTCCCAAGACGTATTGGGAATCATTATGACGAACATTACTGAAATTAGTTCCAAAGAATGGATTAAAGAACATGAACCTATTGATGATTTTCTCGCAAAATAAATGAATAGTGAGCAAGGATGACATGACCCTCTATTTGGATAATTTTGAACAGATACAGAAAGGAATTCAATGGCTAAGAGAGTGGGTAATCTTTGATGAGGAGAAGTTAAAGCGACGGTTAGATCGTTCAATCGAGGCTAAAGAAGAAGATAGCTACAGTATATCTCTCGAAGAACGAATTCACGATCTAGAAATAAAATTAGATATAAAATATACTTCAAGAGATACACTCCCGATTTATGTGTTATCACTCTTCAACGATCCGATTGTTAAGGAATTTAAGAATGCCTCGAACTCCCCCGAGTTCTGGGAAAGTGAGTTATGCGTGAGACCTGAAGGATATTTATTGCATGAAATGGGGCTCTCATCAAATGTTTTTTTTCAAGAGGATATGACTCTCTTTAAGAGAAGTCGAAGCGTTGAAGGACGTTTATCTAATGATGATTATCACATTCCATTGTTGAGATTATTAGTAGCCTTAGAGCCAGAAAATTCTATCACAATAAGTGCCTTAAAATACAGTTTAAGTAATAAACACCATTTACTAGACATTCTTTTTGGATGTAGTTGCATTTTCATTTTAGCATTGATGGAACTTGATTATTCTAACTACATTGACATAATTGAAGATGGTATCAAACACATTAAAGGTAAACAAAACCAAGATGGATCTTGGGGGAAACACAAGCACTATGACGATATGCATTTTGCAATAAAAGCAATATCGAGAATTAATGGAATTTATAATGACTATATAAAGAGAAGTATTGAATTCATAAAAACATCTCAGAATCCTGATGGAAGTTGGGGTGAAAAAGTCTCAATATTTCCAGAGGAGCCTGAAAAAGAGCCCATTTATGTTCATTCCGTTGATAATACTTCATACGCACTATTAAGCCTACTAGCAGTTACTCCGCCCCTTTCAATAACTCAAGAGCAATATCAGTTAGAAAAGATCCAGTACGAACAAAAAATAAATCGGAAAAAGTCAGACTTCATTCATACGTCACCTCTCTATGACACAAAAGATAAGATACTCCATGTTACGACGTTACATGATAAAATAAGTGAAGTATTGAATAACGCAAAACACACGCTTCTCATAATGTCTCCTTACATCGACATGCACTATAAGGAAATTACCAATTTATCAGCACGTAATCCATTACTTGACATACGAATAATCACCCGACCAAAGGATGAGATCGGGGGCGAGCGAAAGAAGATATCAAAGCATGCCATCAATTTGTTGAAAAAAGCAACCAAAGGAAAGCTAAAACATTTGGATATTATTCATTCAAGACTCATAATTGTTGATAATCAAGAAATAATACTTTCCTCCGCTGATTTAACACTGGAAGGATTAGCCGACGAATTTAATGCGGGAATTTATACGAGAGATCCTGAACTTGTTAAACAGTCCATAGACTATTTTGAGAACACTTGGAACTATGAAGATATTGTTGCTAAGATAAAAAATGAAAAACAGTTAGAATATTGAGGTCTTATATTTCTTTATTCCTTTTTTTTAGAATTATAGCTTCTCGAACTGCTCAATGATCTCAAAAAATTCTTGTTTTTCCAACATTGACCTGTAGTTCTCCAGATCTTTGATGAGTCCCTCCATACTTTCAGATTGTTTTGCTAGTTGAAGTACAAAAGCTAATGTTTTATTAATTGCGGTCTTGGTATCAAGAGATACGACTATTTTTTTATTACTGGGAAACAACATCTCACCTCACATTTGTTGATGAATTCCACTATTTTTGTCGTATATCTTAGTATAAATAACTAACGGGAAGAACAGTCAGTTTAAACGAATATTAGGCGAGGAGAGAGACCCAGGTAAAAATGACCCCATCACTTGTTTTAAAAAAACGACAAAATCATGAAAAACATAATATACGGGTATACTCATGATTTATTTTAAATAGAAAATAGGGAGGGACTTCTATGAAGTTAAGCGAATTTTTACTCACCCTAAACAAGAACGAATTAACCAATATTGCTCGGAAAAGTGGAGTAAGTGGATACAGTAAACTCAAAAAGGAAGCACTTATTGATTTGATAGTATCCCACATGAGCAATCCTGAAACCTTGGAAGAGCATCATCTATTCCTTTTAACGCCATCGGCCATAGAACTCTTAAAGATACTCCTAACGGCAGGCGGACGGATGAAAGATGATGGTCTGAGAAAAGAAATGTTGAAAATACGATCTAGCACAACCTACTATAAAGCTCTCAGGGAAGTCCAAGCGTTATCATTGGTATTCGAGGAGTGGGAAGAGGAAGAGAGAGAAGACTATTGGGAAGAGAGCTATTTCTACACAATTCCTGAAGATTTGATCGCCCCACTATCAAAGATAACGGAAACCATTGTTCCAACCACGGTTGATGAGGAGGAAGAAGGGGATATCGGAGAAATAACATCTTTTGACGACCTTCTTGATACATTCTACACGAAGGACGAATTGAAGGAACTAGTAAGAGAAGCGGGACTCAAAGTAAGTGGTAAAAAGGCCGAATTAATCGATCGGGTACTTTATGAAAGCGTGTATGACCTCGATGTACTTCTTGATACCCTTTTCAGCAAGTCAATCCTACGTGAGATATGTTCCTTTCTCGGACTTCCAGTATCTGGGACGAAAATAACGCTCATCCAAAGAATAATCGATAAGGTGCCGCCAAAAAAAGAACGAAAAATGGCTCCCGTCACTCCAACACCAGAAGTACAGCCAGCCCTTGCGAAACCGTCTGTTGCTGCAGTTGAAACCGCTCCTGAGGTGACTCCTGAACCACTCGTAAGAATAAAGTCTAAGCAACTTTTTGAGGATCTCTATGAACTGATGAGACAGCTTCCCGTCGAGAGTTTAAAACTTTCTAGGAAAACAGGAGCAAAGGAAAAAGATATAGAACGATTTGTGTATGGCTCATTACTTACTTGGGGTCAACAAAAGGGAATTAATGTCGACAATCAAGCCGTAGGATTGTTAGGTCCAGATGTCAGGGTGCCAGATATAAGTATCGGAAATTACGATGTGGCCATTGAGTTGAAATATATTTCCGCTGTTGAGGATGCAAGAGCCGCCTTTGGACAGGCGCATGAATATGCAGACCGCTGGAAATATGTTATTCTCTATGTATTCGACCCAAATAACAACTTTACCCCGTCATTAGAGAAAGCACTCAAGAATAATCCGCAGATCAAAGTCATCATTCGAAGATAGAATTATAAACCTCTTTTTCCTATTTTTTTACCATGTATGTTGTCAGATTCAAGGATAAAAGCCTAGAAAAGCGTGTGTATGACTATATCCAAGAAAATTCTGAAGTTGAGATATTTTTAGGCTTAATTGGTTTTTTACGAGGTAGTGGAACAAAAGATATTGAATACATGATTAATGATGTTATTCCTTTTCCAAATCTTAGTTTACGACCTCAGGAAACCGTAATAGTCCCGCAAGTATGGTATGAAACCCTCACAATGTATATCCGATTAAAATTTAGGAAGGCAAACAGTATTCATCGCCCTCTAGGATGTCTTCATTCGCATCCTGGTGAGATCCCCCTACCTACTCCACATGACAAAAACTTCGCCAAGGCTCTTGCTAAAGATGCAGGAAACGCGCTTATGGTAATCGTGGGAAATAATAACCTCATGTATGCCTATAGAGCAGCAACTGATAACGATATGGAAAAAATACGTGTCCACTCAAATTATTTTAGGGTCAGAACTCGCCCTAAAAAGAATCGTTTGTGAAAAAGTATTACTATCTTTGAAACCATCACTAATTAAAAAAAAACGACACAAATCATGAAAAATATAATATACACGTATTTTCATGCCTTCTCAAATATCTCTTTGGCTAATTTTAAAGTATCAACGGCCTGTTTCTTGTCAGGAATGTTTCCTGAATGAACTATATCATTTCTTAAGTCTCTAATATTCTTTATTTCAGTTTCTTTATATACGGGTATTCCCTTTTTCTCAAGCCTTTTTATTTTATCAGGAATACCCTCATCTAGCGGAGGACCCTTTATTCCCAGAGTTTTCATTTTTTCAGTAAGTATTATTTCGTTTGAGGTGTCAGCAAGGATTACCATTACCATCCTCTCGAATTCATTGTCTGGGTTTAAATTTTCCGCAAACTCAAGGATACATCCAGCCCGTTGCAGCGTTATAGGTCGAGCGTCTATTAATTTTTTTACACATTCCTGAGCTAGGCGCACTACTTCAGTGGCAATACCCTTGAAATCTTCTAAGGATATGCTCGGAGTACCACTTATGTAAATAGTGTCAGTTGTGTGTATGCGCACATGCATGTCTTTTTTGTCTTCAAGATTAAGTCTACCATGATAAATAACATATTTACCTTTATCCTCAACTCGATGAGAGTTGAATTTTCTTTCTAAAGCATATTTAAGCCGATCTATGGCCTCTTTTGAAGAAATTCCAGAAACCGTTGCTTGCCTTTTATGGCTCTTATGCGTGCTCATCTTCACACATCTACTTTGTATTACCTATTGTCGACGTAATTAACATAAACTTATGCCATCTATTTAATATACTTTTATTTCGTTGAGTGATAAAATAAGTGACCTAGTAAAGGAGAAAAAGTTTCACCACACAGTTATCTTCTTTATGGAGTGTGTTGTGATGTTTTCTCTTAACTTTCTATCAAGTCACTTTGGATTCTGTATATATAGTATAATAGCGAAGCCACATATCAACCTTATTCTTTATGGAAGCCTAGTGTCCACAAATCCCTCACAGAGTAGCAATGACAAAAAATGCGCTGGCTTTATATACTCTTTTTCATTGCAACAGGTGACTGTTTGCCTCGACAGTTGGACCTATGCCTTCAATACCCCAATCACCCACATTAATTTTGTATAAAAGGCGTAGCAGTCCAACTTCCCCCCTCTCTCAAGTATTACTCAAAACACCTTCATTTATAAAGAAAAGCAGCACCTGGACACAGATCCTGAGTACCAGGACACACTTGAGTATTATTTTGTGTCTTTTTTCGATATAAAATATCTTTCGAGTACACGCAGATAACACTCGAAGAAAGTCGGCTGTTAAGTGATCAAGTAAATAAAAAAAGAAAATTATGTAGGGAGTGATTTTTTCGTGGTTTGTAGACATCGTCTGTAAACTATTTTTGGAAGTTACGACAATTATTTAACTTTAGGAAGTAGCATATGAAAGGTACTCCCTTCACCAATTCGACTTTCCGCCCATATTTTACCGCCGTGCATCGTCACATATCTTTTCGTGATAGCTAGTCCTAGTCCTGTGCGTTCGAACTCGGATGGGAAGTGAACGGATTCAGGAATATCTGCTACGTGAAACGGCTGAAATATCTTTTCAAGATCCTCTTCTGCGATACCTATTCCCGTGTCTTTCACCGTGACGTGGAGGTTTTCTGCCTCTTCCAGTAATGTGATATCGATTGTACCGCCGTCAAGAGTGTATTTGATGGCATTGGAAAGCAGGTTGCCAAAAATCCTATGTATTATTTCTTTATCTAGGTAAATAAAAGGCAACATCTTAGGAGTAGTGAGTTTAAGTATATGCCTGTGTTTTAATGCTAGTGGAAAGACTTCTTTGACAGTTTGGATAGCAACGGTTTTAAGTGAGCCTAACGCCATCTTCGGTTTTATGGTACCTGCTTCTAGGTGAGAGTAATCAAGGAGGTTGTTTATAAGCACGGCGAGTCTTTTAGCATTCCGAGAAATAATCCCTATCCTTCTATTAACATCTGCAGGAAGATTCATGTTTTTACTTGTTATTTCAAGAAGTTCGACATGTGCTTTCAGGGCGCTTAATGGAGTTCGAAGTTCATGGGCAGCTACATTGATGAACTGTGTTTTCATTTGCTCAAGTTCCTGTCGCTCGGTGATATCCTTCGCCACTTCCACAATAGCTACAATGCTTCCCTCAGCGTCTCGTACTGGAGAACTTGTGACCAGGATATGACTACGCCTTCCCTCCGGAAGTATGTTAACTCGTTCCGAAATAACTGTTTTTCCTTCATTAAACACCGTCTCGAAATAACAGTCAGGACAGCGTTCATCTAAACCCTTATACGCTTCGTAACACTTCTTACCGATGACGTCTCCCCAGACGTCCTTCATTGGCTGATTCATCCAGATGATGTCTAAAGCCTTATTTTGGATCGTGATTTGGTCTCCGATTCCAGCCAACATTGCCTTGAGTTTTTCTTCTGATTCTTTTAAGGCCTTTGTTCGTTCCTCAACGATCTTTTCCAGGTTTTCGGCATAGTCTTTCAGTTTTTTTTCCAATAGTTTTCGTTCAGTGATATCTTTAAACACTTCCACAACTGCTACAATGTGTCCCTCAGCGTCTCGTACTGGAGAACTTGTGACTAAAACAGGAATACTCCTTCCATCCAGAAGTACGCTAACTCGTTCCGAAACAACCGTTTTTCCTTCATTAAACACCGTCTCGAAATAACAGTCAGGACAGGGCGCATCTAATCCCTTATACACTTCGTAACACTTCTTATCGATGACGTCCCCCCAGATGTCCTTTATTGGCTGATTCACCCAGATGATGTCTAAATCCTTATTTTGAATCGTAATTTGGTCTCCAATTCCGGTCAAAATTGCCTGCAGTTTTCCTTTCGATTCTTTTAAGGCCTTTGTTCGTTCCTCAACGATCTTTTCCAGGTTTTCAGTATACTCTTTCAGTTGTTTCTCCAATTCCTTTCTTTTCTCAACGATCTTTTCTAGGTTTTCAGCATACTCTCTTTGTTTTCTCTCCAATAGTTTTCGTTCAGTGATATCCTTGCCCACATCCACAATAGCTACGATGTTTCCCTCGGCGTCTCGTACTGGAGAACTTGTGACCAAAATAGGAGTCCGCCTTCCATCCGGAAGTATATCAACTTGTTCCGAAACAACCGTTCTTCCTTCATTAAACATCGTCTCGACATAACAGTCAGGACAGGGCACATCTAACCCCTTATACACTTTATAGCACTTCTTATCGATGACATCTCCCCAAATATCCTTTGCTGGCTGATTCATCCAGATGATGTCTAAAGCCTTATTTTGGATCGTGATTTGGTCTCCGATTCCGGTCAAAATTGCCTGCAGTTTTCCTTTCGATTCTTTTAAAGCCTTCGTTCGTTCTTCAATGTTCTTTTCGAGATTTGCAATATGTTCTGCTATCTTTTCCTCAGTCTGCTTGCGATCAGTGATCTCTCTTTTTATCGCATCCTTTACATCTGTTGGAACATCTTCCCTATCTAAATACTCTTGTAAGTCCGTTTATATCACCCATATCACCGATTTACGACTGCTTCTTGCCCCAAAATAATTCTTAGAACCTTTGCGAGAGATAACAATCAAGAAGAAGAAATACTTGTTTAATAATTTAAACTGAAATATACAAATATATAAGAGTTCTGAGCACACTCTTCGGTGTTTTAGTTTGCTAGTAAAATGCCTTCATATTCTATATTGAAGGACTAAAAGGTCTATATATTGTTTTAAAAGGCAAACTTAGACAGAATGAGAACTCTTAGATCCAATTAAAGTAAAAATCTGCGAAGAAGGCATAATGTCTTTTAAACATCTGGTTGAACTTACCTTCCTATTCGGCTGTATTGATGATAAAATTAGAGATAAGATAATCTGCTTTGATCGTGAGAGAAACCAAATCGCACATAGACTTCTAAAAATGGAAATTCCTTCGCAAAAGCTTAAGCAAATATGTTCACGGGGTTTGCAGTTGTTGGACGCATTGGAAACATCTTTTTCACAGATAATTCCAAAGCCCAAGTTCATAAAAATGAGAGCGTTTAAAATCATATCACTAACCCCTCCTAAATCGGGTACATGAAATCCTGTAAATGTTAGTTTTTCACTTATGTTCTAAGATAAAGTTCTCTTTTTTCGATGTTTTGCGACCGTTATCAAACTATGCAGATCTCAATTCTTAGAGCATTTCAGGATTTTAGTCTAAGTTCCTAGGATGAATTTCTAAAAAACTAATTTGTTAGGAATTACTCTTATCAAAATCGTATCTGACAACCTGCTTATCACTTTTCCCTCAATCTAGGCAAAGTAAAGATGAAGGTGGCTCCCTTGCCCTCTCCCTCTGAATGAACCCAGATTTTGCCTCCGTGGGCTTCAATTAAGCCCTTGGTAACACTGAGTCCTAAATTCGCGCCTCTGAAGTAGGTGGGCTTCTTTATGTCGTCAAAAGGCTGGAAAATCCTTTTCAAGTCCTCCTTTCGGATTCCTATCCCCGTATCGGATACCTGTATATGAATGACATTATCCTCTATTTCCACGCTAAGGGTTATAGTGCCATCTTCCGGTGTGAACATCGTAGCATTGTGGAGTATGTTCATTATTGCTTGCCTGAGCCTAATAGGGTCTCCCCGGATCATTAACAGGCCATTGGGAATTTCTAGGTGTAACTTTTGCTTTTTTTCGTTGATGAAGTCTTTAATGTCCTTCATGCAAATGTCTATTATCTCGGATAAGTTCAGATCCACAAGTTCTAGGTGGAGTTCTCCCGATTCGATTTGTTGGATGTCCAGTAGATCAGTGAGATAGAGAAGCTGGTCAATATTTCGTTTGACTACCTCCACACTCGTTTTGATTACTCCAGGCAATGATCCCAACTTTCCTGAATTGATGTAGTTAATGTATCCCTTAATGGAGATTAGGGGCATTCTAAGTTCGTGGGTGGCTTTATCTATGAACTGGGACCTCACCTGGTCCAGTTTCTTCCGTTCGGTGATATCTCGGGCGATGCCTAACAACAAAGATTGCCCTTTGATTTTTGCAGGGTACGTCCTTAATTCCACTAAAACTTGAGTGTTATCTTTTCGACTTACAATAAACTCATCTGGGCCAGTAGATTCGCCCATAGCATTTTTAACCAGAATGGCAGTCGCTTTTGGGATCTGATCTGGAGGCAATAGATTCAATTTTAAAAAACTCTTATTGATGAACTCTTCCCTCTTATAACCACTTAGTTTTTCTGAGGCTCTATTACCGTCAATGAAATTGCCTTTTAAATCACTAAAATAATACGCATCTGTTGCAAAGTCAAATAATAACTTCAGCTGCTCTTCCGAACTTTTTAGTTCTTCCTCTATCCGATTGAACTCATTTTGTGGTGTTTCTAGTTCAGTAACACGTTGGCGCAATTCCATCAGTTCTTTTATAAATTGCTTCGCTCCTGAGGAATAATGCACAATGGTTTCCCTTAGGTCTTCTATTGAAAAATGTCCGTTTTCATAGGCTTCTACAGCTATTTGTAATATCTCAACTTTTGCAATGTTTTCGTCAGTATCACCTTTTTCTTGAACCTCATTCCAATAAAGAGAGAAACAATCCTTAATAGCAGAGAGAGGAGTCTCTTCTCGTAAAAAATTATTTAATTCGTTACATAATTCCGAATATTGCATGCCGTTCTCCCATCCTCCTATGTTTCCAGTCTACGAATGCGTAGACCACGATCTAGTGCCCTAGCTTCGAGTGCGAATAGCAACTTTCTACCTGTCGACCATTACAACTGCTACCACTAAAAAGTCTTGAAAAGATGATAGTTCTTCTTTGAAAGAGTGTCTTATCTTCAGAGATTCTGTTTCGTCGTATGAACGATGTATTTACTTATTTATGTAATAGAACACGCTTGTCGGTGTCTTAAATAGTTTATAGAAAAATTCTACGCATGTTCTAAGATCGTAAAAGAATAGCAGTCTGAACCTATCACGTGCGGAATAATTCCGGGGAGAAGTCTATTTATTATAACTAACATACTCCTATAGGAGTAAATTCAGTATCGTTTCGATATCAATCAACTAAAAATAGTGTATTCGAGCGTTAATGTGGAGTTATAGTGACACTTCCAAGACAATTTCAAAAATATCAATTTGAAAATTTTGAAATTGGCTTGTATCCACTTTATTTGGTCGAAAAATTCTTATGGAGCATTTCTATGTAATAGTGGGTATCTACATGCCTTGGCCGTATGATCTGGATATAGATTTTCCTGATGAGAATTCAAACGAGTTTTCAGATGAGGCAGTAAAGGAGGATGTTAGGGACTTTTTTACAAATCCAGATCATTTTCTTTATCAAAAATGGGGTGAAAAAGCAAACCACAGCAGAATGGAAGATCCTTATCATAAGAAACAAATTCAAGTGCTTTTTGAAGGAAGAGAATACTGGCACTGGGTTACGGATCGAGCAATAACAGAATTGCTCGAAGAAGGATTCTTAAAAGAAGTAAGAACAGATAATACGATATTTGTTATGAGATCTGATGTCAGGTATTACAAACAGAAGATTAAGAAAAGAATGAAGCTGATTCGCAGATATTCAGATCCGTATATTTCTAGAGGATATGGTGTTTATGCTGAAGACTTATTTCGTATGACTTTGGAAATCGAAGGATTTCGTACTCTTTCAAAAAATACTAATGAATATGATAACTCAATATGGGAAGAGACAGATCACAACCTAGACTTCATTATTGAAAAAGAAGGAATTGTCTACGGCGTAGAAGTCAAAAATACATTGGATTATATTGAACAAGAAGAATTTAATATAAAACTTGAGATGTGTGAATATTTTGGTATTATTCCTTTGTGGATTTTGAGAAATGCACCAGGGCTTCAATTTATGGTTATGAAACTACGAGGAGGCTTTATTATGCGTTTTGGGACACAATTCTACCCACCTGGATTCAGACGTCTCGTGAGAGATATTTGGAATACCATGCGTCTCCCTGTCAATGTATGGAGATCAATTCCAGAAAAGATCATAAATGTGTTTTTGAATTTTCACAGTCAGCAAATATAGTTGTGGGCTCAAGAAAAAATTAGTACCCCCAATAAACACATACTCGTCAGTGCACCCTATAATTTTGAAATTGACCGAAGCATTATTTTGAATTTGGTATCCTGGAAACATGAAATTCACGAAAATGAGTTTTTTGGTTTGTGTATAGATCTCATATTAGTTTTTCAGAAGAACGAAGTATACAACAACGAGGACGTATTTTTTATGGTCTGCTTCGAGATCATCAAAAGATTATAAACTCACTTCTTCTCGAAGATACTCCCATTAAATGGGACTGAAACATGAATGAAAACAAGAAATGATGAAATAGTAAGGTAATTAATGACAGTTTTCACGTAACTATCGGAATATTGATTATACATTTATTGAACAATTTTCGAGGGATAGTTATGATCAATATTGGTATAATAATTTTCGATGGCGCAGAAGAACTGGATTTTGTTGGTCCTTATGAGATCTTTTCTATCATGAACACGCTTGATGATCAGAAAGGGATCAATGTCTTCACAATTGCGGAAAAAAAAGAATTAGTGAAATGTGCAAACAATCTAAAGGTAATGCCTGATTTCTCCTTTGAAGAAGCCCCGGAAATTGATGTGTTACTCATTCCTGGAGGCGATGGAAGAAGAAAGGAGATGCACAACGAAACTCTAAGAGATTTCGTACTAAAAACTGCTAAAACAGCAAAATATACTACTTCAGTGTGTACAGGAGTATTCATTTTAGCAGAAGCAGGACTTCTTGATGGGAAAAAGGCTACAACATGGAAAGGTGTCCTTAACGAACTCGATAACTATGAAAAAATAGAAATGGTCAAGGAACGATTTGTAGTTGAGGGAAATGTTATCACTTCGGCAGGAGTTACTGCGGGCATGGACATGGCACTTTATTTGGTAGAGGTTTTGTTTGGGAGCGATGCTAGAAAATTTGTTGCCGAAGAAATTGAATATAAATACTGAATTGTTTTCATTGAAAACAATTAAAAGTAAAAGTCTATAGCTTTGAAGACAGAGTTTTTAAAGAGCGGAAGCGAATCATGATGAAAGATAACGAATCAAGCACTGGAGAAATGAATCTTAAGAAATTACTTTATGATATTGCATGCCGACCTCTTTGCAGGTTTTATAAAGAAGGACAAGAAGACGATCCAGAGGAAACAGAATGTGGTGCTTGGGAAATTTTAAGTAAGCACATTATAGACGGGTCATTAACTGTCGATGAACTACGAAAATTTTCCGAATCTAGTAAAGATGAAGTTGATATGACTGGAGAAAAAAAGCCACCCTTTGATACACTTGATCAATCGCTTATTAATAAGATATGCAAACCGCTCTGCGAATTTTATGCGGAAGGTCAGGAGCACTGGGAGAAAGACTATCAATGCGGGGCCTATAAACTTATAAAGACTCTCATCACATCAGAAAAATTAAGACTTGAAGACCTTAAGATTAAAAAAGACGATTAAGAAATAATCGATGACGCAGGAAGAT
>NZ_JAHPYX010000096.1:0-6799 GCF_019058535.1 Candidatus Borrarchaeum sp. | reverse complement strand
TCTCTGTATAATTCCTCAATTGCAATGCGCTTAGCTCCAGTTGTATTCATTTTGTGCTGTTTATAGGGGATTACCAACTCGGCTTGCGATACATATACAGTTCCGGTTACACGACCTATCCCTTCTTTCTGGAGTTCGGTGATAAGGGGACCGACATCATCCGTATGAACCGCTAAATAGATCGCACTGGTGTCCTTTCCTTCAATAACCGAAAACTCGTAACCTGTTTCTTCAAGGATTTCTATTACCTTTTTAGTGTCTTCAGTAGGAACAGTTATGGATATTTTTCTCATAAAAGGACCCCAATTATTACAGGAGGGCTGCAAGAACGTCTTCAAATCAGTTTCGTAACAATTTCAGCAAGTTTTGTTCTATTTTCTTGAGTTCCAATTCTAACCTTTGTAACAATTACTTCCATACCCATATCTTCAAGCTCTTGCTTATATTTTTCGTCATTTTCATCAATAACTAAAGTATCGATAAGTCCTGGGTAGCGTTCAACTATATTAATTATTGACGTACCAATTCCTATCGCTTCCTCTATAAGTCGTCTCATAGGTTGATCAATGGGTTCGTCGCCAAGCACTGGACTAATTGCAATAACACTGCAATGTGCTTTTTCTATTGCATTCTTAATATCTTGAAAAGCTAGCATAGGCTCAATGTTTAAAGGTGGATTACTTGGACCTATTACTATTGCATCACTTTTTGACAGTGTTTCTTCAATTTTTGAATTAGGTTTTGCCTTATCGATTCCATCATATTCTATCTTTTTTACTTCCTTTATAAGCCCTTGGAGTTCCTTGTTCCTGTATTCTAAAAAGGGTAGATCTCCCTGGTCCGTGCTTACTTTAAAAACAACATCATCACTCGTCATAGGAATTACTTTCGCTATAATGCCAAGTTTCTGTGCGATTATTTCAATAGCTTCCGAAAATGACTTTCCAGTGGTCATAAGGTGCTTGCGAAAGATTACATGGGAAATTAGTATATCACCAAAACGAAACCATAAGTCTTCCTTATCTACCATATATGATAAAGCATCCATGAAACTATACGTGTCACCTTGAATAGTTTCCCAGTACCGAATATCGAGTTTTCCAGCTAACAGAAATAATAAATATTCAAGATCTGGGTATATTTTTAATCCTATAACATTTACATTGTTTATAGTATTTGCGATAACCGCTAAATCTTCTTGCGGCATCACTCGTAAAAGCCCTTCTAGAAACCTGGTCGTCCTCAGACCCCCAGATACAATAGTTATCAAATAATTGCCTCCCAATAAATTTTAATTGATGAATAACACTTGTGTTAAACGAGGAGTAACGGCTAGAGATTCTTCTATTAGAATTTTTAATAATAATTTTTAGTTTAAATTGAATGAATAAATAAACTAATTAAATCAAGTTCCATAAAAACTATCACTGTAAGTATTCCACAAAGAACTTAACTACTACTTATAACTTTACATTTTTAAATCTCATGCTTCGTAAACGTATCTTTTTTTGATTATTTATCATTCTTAAAGCATATTGATGAAATAGAATCATTTAGTTGCTTTCAATGAAAGAATTAAATGTTTAGATCTAAAGGGTAAAAATCTTGAGAGTGTTTTATCAAAAAGTGTGCATATTTTAAGAGAAAAATTATCGCTCATCAAGCCTCCAAGCACTATTCTAAGAAGATTATGAAAGCCAAAGCACCCACACTTGACTTTCTTTATTTTAAAATGCTCCAGACTCTCTAACTCTTTTTTCAGGGATTTTTTATCATAGACCCTTAAGTGACCTTTTCCTATCTCATTAAAGCCTATACTGGTATCTTGCATTCTTAAGAGAGTATTTTCAATAAAAGAAATCAAGGGAATACTTAAGATTATATATTGCGATGTTACGCTACTTATTTCTTGAAAAACCATTTCTGGAGATGCTAAGTGTTCCAATGTTTCTGTACAAATCGATGTGTCAAAGTATTTTTCTTTAAAAGGCAGATGATGTGCGTCTGCAACAATATAGTGAATGGCCTTCTTTTTTCTAGCCCTTTTAATTTTATTAGCCGAAATATCTATCCCTACTTTCAAATCTGCTTGGAATAGATTGGTCATTAAACCTTCCCCACATCCAATATCCAAAAGATTCTTTGAATGTGGGACGAGTTTTAGCGTTTCTAAAAGTCGATATCTTTGTTCATGCATCAAAAAAACGTTAGACGTTTTTAAAAACAATAATTCTTGATGATTTTGAATTTCTCCTTCTCTTTCATAATATCGACGAAGCCGGATGAGATCTTTCATTCAATTTCACATTTTTGGAGTTTTTAACCTCTAAAATGAGTTATTATCTAAAATAATAGACTTTTTTGAACTAAACTAAATTCGGGAAGCCTCAAGGATAAATTTTTTGTAATAGTGGGCGCCTGATCTTCCTCTAAACCATGTAAGATACGCAGCAGCTCCAATAAATGGAAAAATAACTTTAGCGAGAGAACTATGTAGCACTTTTCTATAGAAACTTTCAAAGCTAAACCAAGTATCTTTCCAAATTTTCACATTGTATCTCCAACATCTCGACAAAAACTCCCACTGCAAATCTGATAGAGAATCTAGATCTGCACCTCTCTCATTTTGTAAAATACATTTATCGAGTGGTACAAATAGCAGAGGAACAAAAAAGGATGTATATGATTTTAAATCATCAATGAGTTCAAGAGTTTTGATTGTATCCTCTTCCATTTCTCCGGGAAATCCTACAATCAAAGTTGACAAAGGAACCCAATCATTATCGTTTAAAATACCATATGCTTGAGTTACAATTTCTGGCCACTCTTCAGGTTTAAATGGAAGCATCTTTCCACGCATATATTTTTCCATTAGGCGAGTACTCCCAGTCTCAATGCCTGTTTCTACTGCTATTTTTGGTTTTCCGTTATGCTTATAGTAGCTCTTCTCAAGTAAGATGTTAGATAACTCTTCTATCAATTTTGGTACTGCAACAACAGGAGCTAAACTAATATGGGCAGGTTGAATGCTTTGTATCTGATCATAACTAGCGAGTTTTTTAAATAACCCTATTACAGCGTCTTCATTCGGCATGAATTTCTTATCTTTGCATTTGTAGAGTAAGGCATCTTCTGTGGCGGTTGTAATCATATCTGCTCCTTCTTTAACATTAACCTCAACTTCTGCGATTATTTTTGACATTGGGACATCGCGGCGTTTCTGCATGGTTGGCGTACAGAACTGGCAATGTCTTCCACAACCTCTTGAAATCTCAACATTTCCATAGATAGTGGCGTGCTTAATTACGGGAATGTCAGCTTCATCTGGTGATGATGTATACACTATAGGAGGTATCTTTTTACCTTCTACAGCAAGTCGAAAAAGTTTTGGTACTTCTTTATCGCCCTCGCCAATCATTATAGAATCGATTCCTAAAAAGTTTCTTGTTTTGGTTCCCTTTAATTGCCACGCCCCAGCCCCTCCTACAATGACCTTTGGTCTGAATTTGCGCAGTGGTTTGCTATGACATAATTTCTGAAATTCGATCGAGTTTAATGATATTGAACTCATTTTGCCAAAAGTTCTTAATAAATTTGAATAGGTTAAACTCACGTATGCTAACCCAAGAGACTCCATGGCAGATATTCCGACAACTTTTGTTTTCGGTCCAACAAATTGATCAAGATAGTATGGATGGACACAAACAACATCTGACTCATCAAAGCCTCCATTGTCTATTAAACTGGCTTCTACTTTTCTTAATCCGTATGGCGCATAATGAGTGATCCCTTTTTCTGAAGGGGCAACGTCTTTCTTTAGAACTGGTGGGTAATATTTCCTACAAAAAGATAAAGGCAAGAATCCTTTAGGGAACGAGGCAACGAATGCAAAAAAGGGGTTTCTGCGAAAACCACTCATCTCAATTGCGGACGAGGTGAGGACAATCGGCCAGCCGTCTGATTTTGTGCCCACAATATTCACGATCCAAATTTGTATTTCTATTCTTTAACGTTTTTTACGAAGTTAAGTTAAAATAGTTTGATATCCACTGACAATACTTGAATTAAAAAGATTTCTCAAATACTGTGAGAAATTTCCTTTGAGTTTTTTTTCCAGTGATGACTATGGCAATCAATATGACCTTTTTAAAAAGACTAGTTCTCCCCTCACTTATCATAGGAGGAATCATAACAAGTTTTTCGGGTTTGTTGCCAAATATACCTCCAAGTCTCCTTGGAGTTGGGTATTGGGGATACTAAACACCGTTACAAGAGGAGTATTTATACTCAGGTGAAAGAAATGTTTTTGAGAACAATGCCAACTCTTTCTGAAGACTATCTTCAATCCAGGATAACTTATCTTGAAACGTTAGACTCCGAAGCCGCCAGACTTTTTAGAAAATTTGATCGCTCGAAAAAGGGAGAGAATGTCAAACTCAGTACCAGGATAAACTATATCAAAGTATTTGTGAATTTTGTTGAGTTCCTGACTAACATTCAGAACAAAGACATTTCTGAGGTCACTATTGATGATCTCGAAGACTATCGGTTTGTTATGCGATCTGAAGATTCGGGATTTTTCAAAAAAGTGTCTACACAGAAATCATATCTTATTCAAACAAGGATCATCCTGCGTTGGCTGATGGATCGAGATCTCATTACGACCCTCGATTACAAACGATTCGATAAATTTAAACTTCCCCGCAGGGAGGAATTTACTCCCGTTAACCCAGAGGACCTCGTTACAGAAGAAGAACTGCGGAAATTATTACAAATTACGCATCCTCGAAATCAGGCCTTACTTGCGTTGATTGCAAAGAACGGTCTTGCCATCATCGAAGCACTATACATCAGAAAAAAAGACATCTCAATATTTCAGACTCACATTGAGATCAGAATTCACGATAAGAGAGCCCTCAAAACCAAATACCGCAAACGAAAAGTGATGGTCGTCGAAGCACAAAAGTATCTCATCGACTGGATTAATCAGCATCCGCTCTGGAACGAAGAAAATCCCTTCTTGTTTATCGCTCTTAAGAAAGACCACAGAAACCTCCCAGGTAGAAGACTCAGTTATAATGGCGCAAATGACATGCTCACCAAACTATGCCAGAGAGCAAGAATCCGAAAGATCAATTTTCATTTGCTAAGACACGGAGCGGCAACAGAGGCAGCGCTGGATGACATGCATCCTGAAATGATGAATCGTGCATTTGGCTGGAAACCTGGTAGCCGTATGCCAGGGATATATGTTAATGTCGCGGACCAAAAGTTCATCGAATATGAAAAACGTAGGAAAGGCATTGCAACTGAAGAGGAACTCGAAGAACTGGAAAAAACGAAATTATTACAGCCCAGGATCTGTCCTCGATGCGAAAGGGAGAATAGTTTTGAGGCCAGGTTATGCAGTTTTTGTGGATCGGCACTAGATCCTGATGTAATACAAGAATCAGAAGGACAAGATCAAGTAATTGCAAAACTACAGCAAGAAATAGATGAAATGAAAGATGCCTTCGATGAAATTAAAAGCTTAATAAAAAAATGACCTAAGACTTAAGTTAAACATTCTTTTTATGCAACACATTCATAGACTTCATTATCGAAACAAGTAAAACAGAGCCTAACTATTTTATTAGGATCTCCATTTCTCTTAATACATTTGCATGATTCATTTGAAGATACAAGTTTTCCACATTCTTTACATTGTTCCATATAATCTACCTCCTAAATTGCATGATAACATCATTTCATTCTACATTTGCAGTAAATGTAATTTCATCAATGGTTAATTTTACGAATTTTTTTTCTTGAGTTCTTCCCTCAATTCATCCCTGAGTTTTAACATATCAGATTTCAACTCTTTCGCACGTTCTAGTGTTTTTGACATGTATCTACCTCCTTCTATTTTGTGATATAATCCTCAATTGAATTGCGAGGACTCTCTTTTACGAAAACTTTCCTTAATTCGTTATAGATAACATCACGCTCGTAATCCTTCAACAAGGGCTCTGTTCCTCTAAAATGATACTGTATAAACCACTTTAAACCGTTCTTGTAAGTCTGTTTTCGTCCCCTTCTGTTGGTGAAAATAAGTTGTTTTTTCTTCAAACTGCTGCAGTGTTTCTGTATAGTGCTGGCAGCTAGATCAGTCCAAGATGCAAGTTCCTCGGCTGCAAAATACTGGCCGTCGAAGGTGATTAGGTGTTGTAAAATTAATTTTTGTGTGGTTGGAAGGTCCTCCAGCCTAGTTTTCAGTTTCTCAATTCTATTTCTAACAGCCTGATATTCAAGAATAGATTCCTCGTCCTTTTCTCGCTCCTCTAGTTGTGATAGAACCGTATGTGCCTTTTGTTGTGCTGCTTCGAGATCCTGTTCGAGGCGCTGTATGATGTCATCTTTTTCTTCGAGTGTCTTCTCTAGTTCTTCAATCCTCTTCTGATTTTTCTCGATCTCAATATCACTGATCTTTTGTTTTTCCAATTGTGTGATCTTTTCGTTCAATGTCTCAATCTGTTTTCGATATTCTGCAATTCTCTCACTGAGTTTTTTGACCTCTGACTTGTGAAGTTCTTGGATATCCGTTGGAGGTGTAGATAGTTTCGCCAGGTCCGTACCCTTGAAAATATCTACCGTCTCGGTCCGGGCTAGATGAACCGAATGTCGCGGCCTGATCTGAGTGAGAATTGCTTCAATATATTCAGAGTTGCACACATATGCCTGGCCTGGTTTTAATCCTCGAATCGTTTTTTCAAAATTCTCAGGGAGTCGACAGGGAGTGATCTCTTTCACGGCGTTGATG
>NZ_JAHPYX010000095.1:0-21240 GCF_019058535.1 Candidatus Borrarchaeum sp. | reverse complement strand
GTCATTTCATTATATACCGATCCCATTAGAGCAAGAAGAGATTTAATTCAATTAACAAACCTGCTAAGACGCACAAATGCTACAACTATTATTACGAATGAAGTCATATCTACAGTTCATCAAATGGAAGAATACCTTGTAGATGGCGTTATTAGATTATCACTTATACCAAAAGCTGATGAGTTCATACGCATGCTTCAAATTTCTAAATTACGCGGTAGCAATCATCCAATGAGACAAATTCCATATAAAATAACTGGAAAAGGTATAGAATTAAGTAGACAAACTTTGTGAGTTTCGTTCATTGCTAAGTGTAAACTATATTCAGAGTGTTTTGTTTTTCTATTAAGTTCTATTATTTGAATTGTACGAGAGATTATGTGACAATAATGGTAACCAGAGTCGCTTTCTATCTCAGTGCTCATGGTTTTGGTCATGCAACACGAATGATAGCCATTATTAAAGAGTTATTGTTCCAAACAGATTTAGAAATATTCGTTAAAACAAATGTTCCAAAATGGCTTTTTCTAAATTCAATAACTAAGAGAAATAAAGATAGAATAAAAATCGTACCACAAGAATGTGATGTAGGTGTAATATATACCTCAGGTTTTCTTATAGATACTTTAGAAACCTCAAAGGTTATTCGACAAATGGTTGCTTACGAAAAAACGTTTCTAAATAATGAATCTCAATTTTGTCAAAATAAGAATATTAAACTCATTATATGCGATATTCCTCCTTTACCTTTTCTGATAGCTGACAAATCAAATATACCTAGCGTAGGAATTAGTAATTTCAATTGGTATGACATCTATGATTACCTATATCAAAAAGAAAAACAGAAAGACTTTTTAAACGTAGTAAGAAAAATTTCGTCTTATTATGAACTGGCAGACTTATTGTTAGAGCTTCCTTTTGCAACTTCAAATAAAACCTTTACTGAAAAAAAAGCAGTACCTTTAGTTGTCAGGAAGAAAACGTGGAAACTTGCTGAAATCAGAAAAAATCTCAGTATTGCACCTCAGCAAAAGCTTATATTTGTATCCTTGGGTTGGCATGAATTCAAAGAAGCAGTTAGAAAGATGTTTTCTGATGTAGCATCCCTAAAAAACTCAAATACTGTGTTTTTACTCAGTTCAAATCTACGAAAATTTTCTGAACCTAAGAATTATTTTCGATTTCTACCCTTTGAAGATCCTAATTCACAGGATTATATAGCCGCATGTGATCTTGTGGTATCAAAACTTGGATACGGTATCGTTAGTGAGTGTGTTGCAAATAAAATACCCATGATTTATACGATTCGTCCTAACTATATCGAAGATATATTAATGGGTAGAAAACTGGATACCTTTAAAATGTCAAAATTTTTACCATCTGATCAATTCCTTAACGGTGATTGGTTTTATATGATCGATGAAGCAATAAAACTAAAAGAAATCTCGCAAACCGTTAATATTGACTTAAATGGTGCTGAAAGATGCAGTAAGTATTTATTACGATACTTAGAATAATTTAGTGAAAAACCTTTTAAGATTGTCATATAAGGCGGTTTTATGTCTCTTAGGTTGCATAAAAAGGGATTAAGAGTTTTAGGCTTTGCAGAAAGTTTCGTTAAAGAAACTTCTTCTCGATCTGTGTTTACTGGTGTTGTGATGAGAGGTGATCAATTTCTAATTGATGGGTTTGGAATGACTACGCTAACTGTCGGAGGAATGGATGCTACTGAAGGCGTATTGAGACTTTTTAAGCAATTAAATAGAACTGATATCAATATTTTAATGATGAATGGATGTATCATCAGCTGGTACAATGTAATCGATTTAGAAGAAGTCTTTACAACATTAGAAATCCCTCTGGTTTGTATAACTTACGAAGAGTCAGAAGGATTAGAGAAATACTTCAAAGATAATTTTGAAGACTGGGAAAAACGTATTGAGATCTACAAGAAAAACGGTCCCCGAGACGAAATAAAACTACATACTGAGCATTTAATTTATACTCGTGTTTACGGAATGGAACCAAAAGAAACACAGATTATTCTTGATCGATTTACGCTTCAAGGTGCAGTTCCTGAGCCACTAAGAGTGGCACGTCTTCTAGCACGCGCATTACTTAAAAGCGAGTTTTCTGAATTCACTGTTACAACAATCTAAGAATATCTGAGTTTATATGCAGGTAGTAGTTTAACTAACCGTTAATGTGAAGTCTTTTGAAGCATCTGGTTTTATGAAAGGCTTACGCGCTAGTTCGACCATCAAACCACCGAAAGGAATAAGAATATCGGTCATTGTTCGGAAGAAGTCCCAAGCACTTCCTTTCTTCTTTGTTACTACTTTAGACATAATTTTAACTTGTCCTTTGACGATATCTGCTTTAGTTTTTTCAGCATTAATCTTAAATTTTAGTTCCGAAAATTCCCCAGGTTCTACATTTATTGCTGTTTTTGTGGGCTCTATAAGAGCTTTTTTGAGATTCATTGAGAAAGAGAGTTCGACGGTCTCATCGGGACTTCCATTGGAGATCAGAAAACTGACGCAGTTATCTACGCCATTCCTTTTAATTCCGTTGTTTATTGGGCCGATGACTTCTACAATGGGTTTTAATTGCATTACATCGCCGTATTTCTCATTTTTCGCAAATTTATTGAGGAGATATTTGATCTTTGCTTCTTTTTCTGGGAGAAGCCGCTGTGGCGGTGTTTGCAAAGGTAAATCTCGTTTCTTCTTAACTAGTTGCTGCAACTTACGGCAATACTCAAGATTTTTTGTATCGTTCTTCAAGACAGCAATTCTCTCACATTGTTGCAAAGTCTGTTCCGCTTCATCGTATTGTCCTTGAGCGCCTTGAAGATACGCAAGTGCATATAAAGCATCAATATTCTCAGGATTATACTCAAGTGCCTTCTTGAAATAATCGATAGAATTTGGGTATCTTTCCATTGACTTATAAAGTCGTGCAACATTATAATACAAGCTAGTATTTGGGGCAAGTTTGATTGCTTCGTTATAAAATTCTATACCTGTCTGTAAATCCCCAAATGCTGTAGCCGCATCTCCTGCTTGTTCATAAAGCATTGCAAGCTTTTTTGTATTCTGTTTGTCTTCTAACTCAATTGCAGTACGAAAAAATTTGAGGGCTCTATGAGGCTCGCCTGTCTCCTTACAAGATTCTGCAAGTCGTTTATAGTCAAGACCATAAAAAGATGTAGGGTTTATAGAAAGTGCACGATCTAGAGATACTTTTGCAGACTCATAGTCTTTTTGTTCGTAAAGGGAGTAGCCAAGATAACGAAGAGCAAGTGCGTTTTTTGGATCATTTGCCAGTACCGCTTCAAAGTTTTTTTGGGCATTCTTGAAATCACGAGACTTAAACAGTTGTACTCCCGTTTCAAAATTATTACTTGCCATTTTTTCCACACATCTCTACAAGAATCCCCACATTCATTACTCAAATATATTTTGATTCAAACTGCAGCGTTCTAAGATCGTCTATCTTTAAGACAGACATACTTTTTAATGAACAGAAGTGGAAAAACTAACAGAACCTAAACTTTCAAGTTTTATAAAAAATTAGTTCAACTAGTGCTGGGTTTAATATCAAGAAAAAACTAAAAAAATGTAAATTTAAAAAAATCAGGTCACTATTCTGTTATTTCTTTGCTTTAGTAGTTTTTTTGGCACCAGTTTTTTTCTTTTTTGGCATATTTATTACCTCTGTTTTTTATTTTATTTTATTTTCTCAAATAGTGTTGAGGCTAAAGTTACCAATCTTCGTCGTCGTCGTCGTCGTCGTCGTCGTCGTCGTCGTCCCAATCTTCGTCATCAAATTCCCATTCTTCTTCCTCTACTTTTTTCTTTTTTTCTTTCGAAACCATACAGAACTCCTCCTATTCAAGTGTTAATTTCTTAATTGATTCTGTAAGTTCTTTAATTTCTATGTGAGAAAATCCTTAGATGTAAACCATAAATAAATTTTTATTCGGTTAAAGTTATTTCTTGTAACCGCGTAGAATAAAATCAAGCCCTTTATGGTTAAAATTCTCTTATGTGTTTAAGAAACAAAAGTTAATCATTATCCTTTCAGGGAATTGAAATTAAAGGAACAGCTCGTTGTTATTTCTCAACTTGAAAATAGTCACTTAATGATAAAACATGAAATTTTACTAAATTTACTATTCGTCATCGTCCCAATAGTCTTCGTCTTCCCATTCTTCGCCGTCGCCATCCCATTTTTCGTCATCGTCCCAATAGTCCTCGTCTTCCCATTCTTCGTCATAACCGATATCGTTGTCATCCCAGTACTTCACTTTTTTCTTTTTCAGGCCATTCCATTTCATAAGAAATCACCCCAAAATTTGATTATTCTTAAAATCATTGTAGTCATTTAGTTGTAAACGAGTAGATCAGTGATTTTAATTCATAAAAAAATTTTTACAAGATCAAAATGATCTCTAGTTACTATTTAGTATAAAATCGTATCTCTTTTTTATGGAATGAGCTCCTTTGTTTATAAGACAAAGACGAACAAAAGTTTCTTTTATGACTGTGAATACAAAGCAAAAGAAACGGGTATTACTTTATCTGAAAATAGTCACTAAGTAAAATGTTATTAACTTAGTTTTGTATCTCCTCAAATATGATATTACTGTTTTCACCTAATTAATTTGTGAAATATTTACAATTAGATTTGTCCTCAAGTCTAATCAACAATTGACACAATTGGCATTTTACTTTGAATCTGTATTACCTTTTTGCATTCATTGATAGCTCTGAGCGCTTTCCTGTATATTTTCATTAAATCAATTTTGTATACTTTTTTCAAAAAGAAAAATGTTTCTTTTGTATGAATAAACCTGATTTTAATTTCGTTAAATGAATACTTGGCCTTAAGTGCACTTACAGAAGACTCTTTTAATTGTTGTATGAGTTTTTTGCAGGCAAGTTCAATAGAAGTAAATTCTTTTGTACGTATGTCTTTTATTGCTTCTAATAGTTCAAGAGCTATCTTGTCTTCTATTTTAATTCTTGGAATAATAATAGTCTCTCCACCAAGTTTTTGTATGGCATCCACGAACCTACGTGGGCTAATTATCTTACTTCCTTGTGGAAGTAATCTTCTAAAGCTTATTTGAGGCCACAAATAAATATTTCTGGTTAGTTTTAAATATGGTGATCTTCTAAGCAATCGACTAACATGTTTTCGCATTCGAACGGAACTCTCTTCTGAAGGAAAGGAATACGCGACTAAAATAAGACTCCCAAGCTGAAAATTGTTCTGAGTAATTCGTATTCTTTCAATTTCTCTTTGTTTTTTAAGAGGAATACAAGGTACTCTATGGGTGCTTAAATACCTTTTAACACGATTTACCGAACTTGATGGCAATTTCCACAAATTTCGCATGATTTTTTCGCATCCAAAGCTCTTTAAACTGTTAAAAAGTTCTTTTTTATGTTTAAATTCTTTAGAGAAGCGAAAAATTATATAGAACACTCTTTTCCACCATTATCCTATATTTTACTAGAAAAGGAGTCAATTGTAACTTCATGTTGGATTGAATGTGGAAACTCATTACTATAAGCCAATTTTGTATAATATAAAGCTTTGTGTAACAAATACTTCAAGATAATTTATTAATTCCTTTAATACTGAAATCAATTATGCAGTAATATGAAAATGTTTTTAAGAAAATGCGTGTAAAGGAATAATGCATCCCTGCTTTTCAAAATGCTTCTCCTGAACTGAAAGAGCAATCAGTATTATTCTGCTTTGTCTTTTTAACTTGGTGGATTATCTTGAAATCAAAATACAAGATTTTTTTAACAGATGTCCCAAAAAAAGATCTTACATTACAGTTAGTTTCCTTGCCAATTAAGAAAAAATATAATGGAATACAAGCCCAAAATGAAGTTTTTGTTGAATTTCATAGGGAAAACGGGAGACTTCGTCCTATTAGATTCTGGAAAATACAAAAGAACAAAGAAAAATATTTTAAACCGAGAGAATTCATTGATATATTAAATAACAGTCAGTTGATCTATATAAATGATGGTCTTGCTTCATTGTTCAAAGAAGACTTATTAGCTATGTTTCAGGACTTTCAAATCGATACGAAAAAAGTAATTACATGTAAGACGTGTCCTTTTTGTTTGATTCATGGATTGATAACAATCGACAAAGATTCTGATCTCTCTTATTTTAGACACGACAAAGAGCAAAAAATTTGTTATAGATGCGCGAAATTGGAATTACTTGACGAATTCTATCAACGAGGCGCAGTTTTAAACAATAAGATGAAAAAAGCGATATTTCGGACGTTATCAAAAACAAAAAATGTAGATCATTTAATAAAACTCTTTACTGATGAAATTGATCCAACAAAGCATCCCGAATTAACTTTCTTCGATGAGATTTTATGTGAAGATACGGAAGCAACATTAACCCCTCTAATAGATAGCTTGAGCATTCCAGATACTTTGAAGAAAGTACTAAAAACAAATGGCATTATCAGACTTCTTCCAATACAAAAACAAGCAATCGATGAGGGGCTTCTAAATAATCAAGATTTGCTCGTTGTTTCAGCTACGACTACTGGAAAAACACTAATTGGCGAACTTGCTGGTGTCACTAAAAGTATAATGAATGAAAACAAAAAAACGGTGTTTTTAGTCCCACTGGTTGCGTTAGCTAATCAAAAGTACACAGAGTTCCAAGAGAAGTATAGTCCTATTGGATTAAAAACAGCGATTCGCGTTGGAATGTCAAAAATTGATGTCGGGGACGAAGAACTTGTAATTGTTGATAGCAAAGTAACTGATGCTAATATCGTAGTGGGAACTTATGAAGCGTTCGATTTCTTACTCAGATCGGGAAAAAGAAAGGATATAGGTGACATTGGCACGCTTATAATTGATGAGATCCAATTATTAGCGGATCCAGAGCGTGGCGTGGAATTAGATGGGCTCATAGGTCGAATAAGGTCTTTATTCCCTGAAGCTCAATTAATCTGTCTTTCAGCTACTGTTGGAAACCCCCAAATCCTCGCTGAAAAACTACAAGTAAAGTTACTAACGTATGAGAAAAGACCTGTGCCACTAGAAAGACATTTAATTCTAGCAAAAGATGAAAATCGCAAACTTTCTATCTTAGCCAAGCTTATAAGACGTGAGTTCAAACAAAAAAGTAGTTTTGGTTACAAAGGACAATCTATTGTTTTTACTTTTTCAAGAAGGCGTTGTAAGGATCTTGCCAAAAACTTACAAAGACGAGGGATAAATGCGATACCATATCATGCGGGATTAACTTATCCTCAAAGAAAACGGGTAGAAACTGACTTTTTGCAAGGACAATATTCAGCAGTTATAACTACTGCAGCCTTGGCAGCAGGAGTAGATTTTCCTGCATCTCAAGTAATCTTTGAATCCTTATCCATGGGGATCAATTGGCTTACTGTAGCCGAATTTCATCAGATGAGTGGTCGAGCAGGGCGCTTGAACCGTCATGATCGGGGTAAAGTAGTCCTAATGACGGCACCCGGATTGAAATATAATTACAAACAGAAAAAAACCGAAGACCAAATAGCTA
Source organism: Candidatus Borrarchaeum sp. (assembly GCF_019058535.1). Lineage (NCBI taxonomy): Archaea > Promethearchaeati > Candidatus Borrarchaeota > Candidatus Borrarchaeia > Candidatus Borrarchaeales > Candidatus Borrarchaeaceae > Candidatus Borrarchaeum > Candidatus Borrarchaeum sp. Next base: position 13,653 of record NZ_JAHPYX010000095.1, on the reverse strand, counting down.
TAGAATTATTAGAAGGCAAAATAGAAGAAGTTTCCGTAACCGCTGATACAAATAACTCAGCAGAACAATTATTAGCTAGCATTTCCTCATTTGGAGATATCTCTGTAACCGAGCTAAAGGCACACCATGATATTTTGTTAGCTTCTTCAGATGAATTTGAGGAATTATTAAGAACCTTGAGAGATACAGATTTAATTTCAATAGATAATGAAAATATCAAGGCAACTCCTTTTGGAACAGCAGTTTCTGAGTCCTTTCTATCACCAGAAATTGCTGTTTTAGTTAAAAAACAAATTTTAGAAGAAGATGCAGATCCACTTAACATAGCGATAAAACTAGAACCTTTCGAGCAAGTGTATCATTCTAATAAACTTCAGGCTGAGTTAAATCGAATTTACAGAACACATTTTCCCACAAAGTTCTTGTCTGGTGCGATTTTTGATGTAGCTGATTTCAAGAGTATTAAAGCGAAAAGAAAATTAGAGAATTGGATAATAGAACTGTTTGCTCGATGGATGTTTGAATTCTTCGATTGTAAATGCGAAGAATCACCATATTGCGAGTGTGTTCAAATTAAACTCGCCAATAAGATTGTTAAAATGAGACAAGAAGGCAAAAAACTTCATCAGATAACGTACGTTTTCAATGATGTTTATGAGTTGTTTATATATCCTGGTGATCTCTTCAAGTGGCTTGATACGCTTGTCCACAATCTTCGAGCTGTAAAAAGAATTGCACACATACTTAAGATTAATGAAATGGTTGAGATTATTGAAATGTTAATCAATTCAATTGAATGTGGAACATCACAATTTCTAAAAAAGTAAATGTTATACCATGAAATGGCAATCTTAGTTCACAAGTTGAACTCTCAAGGATGTTTTGTTCTTAAGAAAAAAGAAGAATTTATAGCATGCGTTTTGTGTGCGTATAAATTAGCTGAAGCCGCATCAGAACAAGTACAGGAAGCAATAAACATCGAAAAATCAATGATTAAATATTAATTACTTCTCACGATCCGACTGGTTAATTTTAAGAAAGTAAAACTATCTGAAATGTTTCAGCCAAGTCTTTCAGAGTTTGATTGCGTTTTTTTTTAAAAAACGGTTAACTTCTTTTTTTCTTACATTTTTCCCTTGCTCATAGAGTCTTAGAATGGCATCAATTTATATATTATGGTTGATTTTTAGAATATATAGTCTTTTTAGTAACAAAATGAAAACATAATTTTGAATTGGAGTAGATGATATGTCAGGGGTTTATTGTCCAGAATGCGGTTCATACATAGAGGAACTGGGTACTCAGTTTTGTCCCCACTGTGGTGCATCGCTGAGTGTTGCTGCAACTACTGCAGAAAAACCTACACCTATTCAACCAATGGAAGTACCGCCGCCTCCTACACCAAGTGCTCCAACTGCTATGTATGGTGAACTTGGTGAACGTCTTATTGCATATATTATTGATGCTGTGATAATCTGGGTTATAACAGCGATTATTGTATTTCCATTATTTAATGGATATTATGTATCATGGTGGTTTGTGAGTTGGCTACTTGGGTTTCTTTACTTCTGGATACTTGAATCTTTCAATAATGGACAAACACTTGGTAAAAAATTACTAAATCTAAGAACTGTCGATGAAGTATCATTAGAAGTTGCAGAAGCAGGAAGCTATTTTGTCAACAATCTTTCCAGAGGAAGTGGGTGGATTATAATAGATCTTTTAGTCGGTTTAATTGTAAATTCAACTAGTGATGAAAGAAAGCGCTATAGAATCTTACAAAACTGGAGCAAAACAGTTGTAATTAAATCAACTTAATAACAAAGAGTGAATTCAGTGATAAACTTCAAATTCTTCTTTTTTTTAATATAGACTCTTTTCGTGTCTACAGAGTATGTCTACGATCGTTTTTACAGCCAATGTAGATGTAATACCATTGTCGAATGGCGGGCAGAGTTCTACTACATCAAAACCTATAAGTTTCTCACAAAAACTCTCAAGGAGTTGAAGAAATTCCCAAGGCGAAATTCCATAAGGTTCGGGTGTCGATACCCCTGGAGCATAAGCAGGATCAAACACATCAAGATCTAAAGAGAGATATACCCACTCAAATGGTTCTAGAAGCTTTTGAATTTTTTTGCTAATAACTCCAGTTCCTTCTTTGTGTAAATCATAACTGGAAATCATTTGAATTCGTTCTTCAGATTTAAAATAGTCAAATTCTAAGGGATCTACGGATCTAATTCCTACAGAGATGATTTGGTCAATTCCTAATTCTATAATCCGTCTGAATACCGTAGCATGTGTATATGCTTCATTCGCTGCGGGAGTGTATGGATAGCGATCATATAAATCCAGATGTGCATCAAAATGTAATATACAGCCTGCATGCTTCTTAATTAAGCCTTTAAAGATAGGAAGCGTAATCAGATGGTCTCCTCCAAGCGCTATAGGAAATTGATTTTCTGAAAGATTTTCATGCACAAAGTTTTCTATTTGATTTAGTTCTTTTTCAAAATCATCTTCAGTACTATTGCTAATTTTGATGTCTCCAATATCTACCAGTTTATTCCTAATATCCACGCTTGTGTTTAAGTCAAAAGTATGAACGTAGCGAGAAATTTCACGGATCGCCCAAGGACCAAATTTAGCTCCATGTCGCACACTACTGTGTCTTTCGTAAGGCACACCAAATATTACATAAGGTAGAGTTCTGTTCGTGTTGGATATTTCCAAAAAAGTACATGATGGAATGGGTATAGTTTTTTCCTGTAAAAATTTAGACAATTCTTGAAAATCAGGATATTCCATAATAAACATACCCTTTTGCTCATTAATATCTTTTAAGAAGATAATTGACAAGCCATGCTTTTTTAGAGTATCTTACGTCTTGTAATTCTATTTTGTATATTTATTTTACCCAACTCGATCCGTTCAAGTATAGCAGCAGCTATAAGTGGAAAACATATTGTTATATCGCTAATGACTGTTGTATGTGTTTCGTTTTCTGCAGCTACTTTTCCCCAGGAAATCGCCTCTTCTAATGTCGCACCAGATAGACCTCCAGGTTCAGGACGATCCATAGTTATCTGAATTACATATTTTAAGGGCTTTTTTAGTTCATTTCCTGCTTGAAATATGAAATTTTTTGGCACGCCGCCTCCTAATATGACTGCTGCAGTGTTTTTAGATCCTTCAAATATCTGAAAGAACTCTTTTAAGTCTTGATATACGTCGATCTTCGGATGGGCTCCTCTTAAAGCATCTACTTCTTCCCTACTACAACCTGCTTCAATGAAATCCTGTTCCCATTTATCAACTCCCCATGAAATTATCCCAAAGCAAGAATCAGTAATAGCTGGGACAAAAATGGGAATATCTGCCTTATAGGCATTATAGATCACTGATTCACTCAATAGACTTTTATCAGAAACTAATTGTTCTAGATGTTCTGCCAATAAGCGAAACAGTTCTGGAGTAGTGATTTTAGGCATATTCTGAATTTCTTTATAAAATTTCAATACGGGTAAATCAAACCATTTAACATAGTTCCATTCTGGAACAAATACATCGTAAATACGATATATACCGGTTTTATACAATTCTCTATCATCAACTTGGCATTTTCCTTTAATATGGTGTCCGCCAAATGCTTCTAATGCGTCATGAACAAGATTTGCGCCTGTAGATACAATTGCATCTATAGCATTGGCCCTGAGTAAGGCTGAAATTACTCCTTTCATTCCAGAAGGTGTCATTGCGCCAGACAAACCTAAGAATACACTACATTCATCATCATTAAGCATTTTTTCGTAGATTTCAGTAGCTTCTGCTAATCTACCAGCACCGAAACATCCAGATTTTTTCATTTCTAATATTATTTCATTAACGGTCATTTTAGGTCGAATAGTTAAAGGACGGATAACATCATCCATCATTATTTTCTCTCCTTATTATTAAATTATTTTTAAAATGTTATTTTTTTTCCTTAAATGCAAGATAAACCATACTCAACCCAGGTAGAGCAAATGGAATTCTTTCTTCAATGTTAGCAAAAGATTTGAAAAGAATTTTAAGCCACTTTGGTGGGTCAGACATCTCAAGATATGTGCTGGGAATAAAATTGGTTACTGAATGAATTGTCCAATTCTTTACTACTTTTAGATGATATTTCGCAAGTTCGAGCTTTAATCCTTTCGCAGTAAATGCTTTTATATTGCATCTCTGATCTTCGGGTTGGTCAAGTGGATATCTATTTATGATATAGTCCGCAAGTGGGGCAAAAATATCTCTAATTGCCTTGAAAAAAGGTTTGTCATATCCCCACCTGTTTTTTAAGCTGGCATCTAAAACTGACCAAAATAAATCTAGATTCCATCTTGAGTCACCTTCTAGAATAACGGTACCACCTGGTTTTAATACCCTTGCAATTTCAGAAATTGCCAACTGATGATCTTCAATAAAGCAAAGCGTGCTACCGCAACAATTTATGTGATCGTAACTCTCGTTTACGAAAGGCAGGTATCTAGCATCCGCTATCTGAAAACTCGGTTGTTTGTATTGGTTTCCTGCAATTTCCTTGCTCAACAGAGCACCAATTAACTGATTGTATCTCTCAACAAAATCATAATACGATGGGAACAGATTAATTTTCTTTTCTGGCTTAAAATTTAAGGATTTTTGATTTGCAACTTTTACTAGTCCTTCTGTAATATCTATTCCAACCACAGAGGCTCCCGCAGTAGCGTGTAAAAATGATTGAAAGCCCGTCCCGCATCCTACATCTAGTACAGTTTTAGGGCTGTACTTTGTGATAATTTCCTTTGCAACTATAAAATGAAGACGAGAGAATAACCAAGCATACCACAACTCTTGTATTTCATCGTAAGTGTTTACCATAGTGTTAAATATCTCGGCGGCGCTCATTTTATCGTCACTTACCAAGTTTCACAATAAAATAATGCATTAATCGTCAAAATATGAGAAAATCAATCTTGAGATTCATTCTGCATAAAATTTAGAAAACAAGCTACTAAAACTATAGGATTCTACAACCTTCTTCAATTTCCCAGGGTACGTAAATTAATGCCACGATTACGCAGCCATTGTTTTCTTTGACTTCTATAGATTCTGCTTGTATTGACTTTTCGGTTATTTTTAACATTCTTACTCGTGCCATTTCATCTAATTTATCGGAAAGTGAACGTTCTACACTTTCTTTTGACTTAAAGCCATGGTCTTCTGCAACTATACCGAAGTTGACACCATTGTCGCGATCACCGAATGCCCATGCCACACCTGCACCAATAGTCTCTCCATATTGCCCATCCATTCTTGCTAAGACAGCAAAAGTTATTGTGCCTGGTGTTATCACTGGAATCGGATTTTTTAGCTGAATGGCATCTGGCGGAAGGATGGACGATACCTGAACAATATTACACTGGTCAATGTGTGCTGCCATTAATGCCATATCAAATGCGTTTAGCGATGTTCCACTTTCACCTTTTCCACTTGTAATGAAAAATTTCCTGGGGAGAAACATACCATGTTGTTGAAGTAATTTAGCATACACCCAAATACCACTTCCTCCAAAAAAATTAGCGCGTATTGAATTAGTTTTCATTTTTGTATTCTAAAATTAATGACTTTTTTTATTAATTGAAAAAATTCGGAGCATCTTGTTGCCCTTGCTCAAATTCTATTGCTTTTCGCTACTAATTACGTCTATAATGAATAAAGCATCCTCATGCTTTTTAAAGATTTCTATTCAAATCATTACGACGAACTCATTATTTTAGGCGTTTATTCACCTATAAAAGATCTCTTTTCTTTAAAAACAGCCTTTTTTTTGATATTAGACTATATAAGCGAAAAAAAGATAATTAGATCGCTTAAAACATATTAAACTCGAATTTTCTACACTCTCGTTCCAGAGAACGTATTTCCTTTTCGAAAAAAGGGTAATCGTTCATCAAAATCTATTTAACCCCCATCTGACGCTATTTTAGGCTACTTTGGTGTGATGCTGTATATATGTTACAATCATCGCTGCATATTTTCTATTGTAACAACATAGAATGGCGTATTTTGAAAAATATAATATTTCGTTGCAGCTCTTATATTCACTTTTTTGAGAATAAGGTCTTTTAATAGATTTATGATTTCAAGTGACTATTCTTAAGTCAGAGATTCTTAATTATTTTAATTTGATGTTCATGTAAATAAAAGAATTGAGGATAATCCTTTGTTTACCGTGATCATTAGAATTTTAAATGGAATAAAGTTCTAATTTTATTCTAATCGTCGCTAAGAAACTGGTTGGTACTAGTAAAAATATTTTTATGATTTAAAAGCGAGAATCAATTCATTAGAATTGATGGTTACATTTGGTCATTAAAAAAAACAGAGAATGAGGTCACTCATATGAGTAAAAAAACTAAGAGACTAAAAAAAATAGAACTCTGGGACGAAGGGTGGGACGAGGAAAAATTAGGCTTAGATAACGAATGGGAAAACAACGGCAAAGAGCTAGACGAAGGAGATTGGGAAGAGGAAGAATAAAAAATTGATTGTGTCTATTTTTTTAGATTTTCATTCTTAGAACCTAATCAACTAAATCCTTCGATATTAGCCGCGAAATAGTAGTAAACGTTCTTACGAGCGTTTTTCATGTGCATGCAATAATAGCATAAACTTTAAATATTCCTTGATAGATTATCGATTCAACATCAAATTATGTTGGGGAAAAAAATTAGCAAGTGGGTAAACAAACGTCGGCTTGTAGGCAAGACTATTTTTGTACGTTCTAAGAATATTGAGTCTATCATAGCCTGCAAGAGGTTGTTTTTGAAATTTGAAGGAGGGAATCCCACAGGTACACAAAAAGATCGCATCGCTAAGGCACTTGCTGAAGATGCTGTTCAAAAAAGGTATCACCAAATTGCCGTAGGTTCTTGTGGAAACTTCGGGGCTGCAATTGCTCTTGCTGCTAAAGATTTCAATATAGAGGCACATATCTACATTCCTACGGAATATCATACAAGAAGGATAGAAGAAATTGAAGAAAAATATAGAGGGACGATCCATAGGGTCGTTGGAACTTATGAAAATGCAGTAGAAAAATGCTCTGAGGATGCAGAAAAAAATGGATGGTATGATGCAAATCCAGGATTTCCACATACTACTGAGATCGCGCTAAATGCTTATGGACAGATCTCAAAAGAAATTTACAGCGCCTTAGGATATGCACCAGATATCATCTCTGTTCCAGTAGGAAACGGAACAACCCTCGCAGGTATTTTTAACGGTTTCTTTAAGTATTTTCAAGAGGAAAAAATAAAAAAATTGCCTAAAATGGTTGCTGCCAGCACATTACGAGGTAATCCGATTGTAAAAAGTTTCAAAAATCATTATCAGATCATTAAGGACTTACAACCATCTGAAATAAAAGAAACACCTTATAATGAGCCTCTTGTAAATTGGCATGCTTATGATGGACAAATAGCCCTTGACGCGGTTTATAACAGTTATGGATTCGCAGAATACGCGTCTGATACACGAATGATTGAATTTTCAAGATTACTAAAAAGAGAAGAAGGATTAAACGTCTTACCAGCATCAGCATGTAGTCTTGCTGTCTTATCTTCGGTCTTAAAGAAAAATCACTCAAATGGGACTAAATCAACAATCGTTGCGATATTGACAGGCAGAGTACCATATAATGGTCATCAAAGACGAAATAATCATATGAATAACACTAGTGCAAATCAAAAGTGAAACAAAACTGTGTTAATTAAGGAAAATTACTAATATGAAACTTTGTTTATACGTTATTTCTTTAAAAAGACAGCGAGATTCAAGGAGATTTTTAAGTGGAAATATTTGGACTTTATGATGATAATGGAATAAAAATACGTTTTCGAGATAATATTTATGAAATTATTTATCCTAACAGAATTTGGTCGCATTACCCCGATGCCGATAAGGAGATTTTATTAGATCATCTAGCTTATGTTACAACGATTCACCTCCCTATAGTCTTCGGCGAGGGAAAGATGTTATACAACACGGGCCTTCCTTTTTTTGAGCCTTTTTTTTTCAAGAACTTGATTATGGACTTTCCCTCTTGCGCTGAAGTTGATGATACGAAAACATCTGACTTGATCCGCCAGTTTATGAACCTAAAAGTGCAGTTCGAGGACATTCAAGTAAAATTTCCACAATTTGATGTGCAAACAGACGAAAATTCTTCTGTAGTTGCACTTTCTTTCGGAAAGGATAGTTTATTGACGTATGCCGTAGCGCAAGAAATCAAACTACATCCCAAAATTGTATATATTGTCGAACCTTCAATGAAATATGAAGAAAAACACAAAACGCTCCTTGCTGAGAAATTCTACAACGAATTTGGGGTAAACTTACATAAAATAACTCACACAGTTGGACAATTACATAATTATGAGTATTTGAATGTTGCTCAAACTGAGCTTGGCTGGGGGCTTCAATCCACAGAATACGCACTTGAGATGCTACCTCTCGCTTACAATTATCAGACAAAATACCTGTTGTTTGGAAATGAACAGAGCTGCGGAGAATATACCTATGATAAAGAGGGCTTTATAAACCATCCCGCCTATGATCAATCACATAATTGGACTGTGCAAATCTCGGCAATGACACAATCTTTGACGAATCGAAATGTATGTACCGTCAGTTTAATCGAGCCTTTAAATGATATAGCGGTTATGTATGTATTACAGCATCGATATCCAGAGATCGGAAAATATGAAATGTCTTGCTTTACTGAGACTGAAGCCGGTCGAGATTCTCGATGGTGCCAATCTTGTTCTGTATGTGGCAAAATGTATCTTTTATTAGTCGCAACTGGTTTTGATCCAAAACATGTTGGCTTCACAAAAAATATGCTTTCACGTGAGTATAATAGCTATTTTTCTCTATTTGGTGGCAAAAAAGTTCATACATATGCGCTTACCGGCTTAGGATATAAAGAGCAACTTTTTGCATTTTATCTTGCAAGTAAACGAGGTAATAAAAGTGACCTAGTTCTAGACTTTGAGAATAGCCCACTTTATGAAAAGGCAAAAGAACGAGAGGAGGAACTTTATAAAATCTTTTTTGACATTCACAAGAGTATAACATTACCTCAAGATTTATTTGAAAAAGTCTCCAAAATTTATAAGGAAGAAATTGAAAGTTTTGAATATTGAGGTGCAGAAATAATTGAAACAGCTAAATGTAGCATTAGTATGCAATACAAGAATAACGGATGACGCATTCCAAGTTGAATACGATCCGCTAGATACTATAGGAAAAATTGAGTACGCTATTCGTTCTACGGGCCATAATTTTATATTCATTGAAGCCGATGAAACTGCATATAACGAATTGAGAGAATGTAAACCCGACATTGTGTTTAATAGGGCTGAAGGAATGCGTGGAGAAAGTAGAGAATCTCATATTCCTGCCATTTTAGAAATGCTGAATATTCCATATGTTGGATCTAATATACTTACCACTGCTATTGCCCTTGATAAAGGTACTACAAAAAAGATTTTATCTTTTCATGGAATCAAAAATGCTCGCTTTCAAGTATTTGAGTATTTCAATGAACCATTTGTACATGAACTTAGTTTTCCTTTGATTTTAAAGCCGAATCATGAAGGATCGAGCGTAGGTATAGATACAGATAACGTAGTGCATTATAAGACAGACTTTCGTAAAAAGTTAACACAAATGTTAGAAAATTACAAAGAATCGATTTTAGCGGAAGAATTTATTGAAGGTAGAGAATTTAGCGTGGGAATATTAGGTAACAGAAATAACCTTCGTGTCTTGCCTATCCTTGAGATTGACTTCAGTAAACTTCCAGCAGACGTCGGGACGGTATATGGTCAAAAAGCAAAGACGATACTTGATACACCACTTGCCCATATTTGTCCTGCTAAAATAGCAGATTCTTTGAGAAAAAAAATAGAACAGATCTCTATTCAAACATTTAACGCCCTTAATTGTTATGATTTTGCAAGAATCGATCTTCGAATGAACGCATCGGAAGAATTATTTATCTTAGAAGTAAATCCGCTACCTGGTCTTGATTATAATTTAGAAGAAAACGAAATAAGTTTTTATCCTGTTATGGCTTTTGCTTCGGGTATGAACTTCGATGAAATGATTCAAGAAATTCTGCAAACTGCAATCGATCGATATCAGTTGCATTAAAAATAGAAGGTGTCCCTGCGATTATACAGTATCCACCTCAAAAGATTATTGAACTAACAAACAAATGTTTGAAAAGACATTTTGGTAACCATTTTCATATTACAATGGAAACAAAACTAGATCATCTGAAATTGACTTCCATTCAACTGATCGATACCAAGAATTTTCGAAAAGAATTGAGATACTCTGTCGAAGAGTTTATAGAACGAATAAAGCATCCAGATTTTCATAGTTTATTAATTTATAATCAAGATCTTTTAGTAGCATTTTTATTCGGCTACAGAGATGAGTCTCTTGATGGCGCATTTTATCTTGATACGATTGCATCCATCTTGCAGAGAAAAGGCATAGGAACGTTGCTTTTACACTGTGCATGCGTTATTTGCTATCTGATGGGGTTTGAATATATGACTTTGAGAACTGAATTGAAGGATGAAAAGGGACAACACCCCTTCGAGTTTTTCAAGAAGAATGGTTTTTACCGAATCGAGTGTCCTCCAGAAGAAGGCATCGCTATGAAAAAAGAGTTTACAGAAAATGATGTTATCACTTATCTTGATATGTTAAAAAATAAATAAAGCCTGAGAATTGAATGATATATTTGTGGGTTATCTCATTGATAATTCCAGGCGCTCTAGAACTCCGTTAGCTTTCGATTCTGTGAAACTTCTTCCTTCATCTGTTAGTTTATAGATGTGCCGTTGTGGTGCATCCTTCGGGTCTTCTGATGAGTCTTTAACAATATATTGTAGTTCACATAGACCACTCAGATGACGATATACATTTCTGATATCTGGTGAACCTATGTCATGTTCGAACTTATTCAGCAATTGCCATATTTTATAACCATACGGAGAACTATTCTTCTTCTCTAGGTGGTACATTATTGCGAGAATTTTCTGCTTTGTTTTGCTTAGAGCCGAAGAGGGACTCATTTTAAACACAACTCTATAGCAATGTTTAAATAGTCTTGACTTATAAACCTACCTATAGGTAGGACGATCATAGACAAAGTATATCGTGGTCCATTCGTATGAATAAGATCAGAATTACTTTAGACACTTGCTTCGATTACATGAAGAAAGTGGATTCAATGTGTGAGCGTGATAATTATGGCAAGAAAGCTTTTTATTGTAATCGCCATCGCCAGTGTTCTCAGCTCACTTACCGTTGGTCTAATTGGTCCCATATACCCTATTTTTATTACTGAGAAGATTTCTGCATCAATCATTAATGTAGGTATGATTTACGCAGTTTTTTATGCCGTGGGGGCTTTTGTAAAACTTCCTGCTGGCAAATTAGCAGATAAATACGGGAAGGCAAAATTGCTTTTTATTGGAGGCGCCCTAGGTGCTGGATGTACATTTGGATACACGCTCTCATCTACTATCTGGCATCTAATTCTAATTGAAGTTTTGAACGGTTGTGCCTATGCTATAACTCGACCAGCTATGCTGGCATTATTAGCTGACATCACAAATCCCAAGAAAAGAAGTTTTCAAATGGGGTTATTTGACTCGGTCTACGATTTCTCAATCGCTGGCTCCGCTTTCGTAGCAGGTGTGATCGTAAGTGTCTATGGATTTGCATTCATATTTTATCTCTGTGCATTTTTACAATTAAGTTCTGGAGTATTAGCATACAAGTCAGTACATTTTATTGACATAAAACGTTGATTTCAAAGCAAATGACCAAAGAATAACAGCAAAAAACTATAATTCAAAAGATTTTGTAAGTTATAAAACAACTTTTTGCATGCAAATACGCGTTAGTTTTTTATCGATGAATTTATATTGGATTAGCCTAAACATTTTTTTACAAATACATGTAAGAAAAAAGAATCGCTTTTTTTCTAAGTTAGAACTCTTGATCAAGATATTTTCAATAATCGTTTATGACTTAATTGGAGAAGTATATCTATAATTCACGCATAGTAGGGGCTTAACTTGGTTGTTTTCTTAACATCTGACGCATTTATCAGCCTAATTGTTTCATGCATCGAGGTATATCGAAAAGAGGCCGCAGGAATACTGATGGGAGATTATGTTTTCAACAGTGACACGTACTACATAAAGGGTGTCATTCCGTTTCAATCAGCTAATAGGAAATTTAGCGAAGTTGAATATCATCTTGCGCGAACACAAAGAATGCGTGAAAACTTGGAATTATGCCTTTCTGATTTTATCGGGTATTTTCATTCACATCCTCAGTATTTCCAAGTGCAACCCACGACAGAACTGAGTCAAGATGATAAAGAATCTATGGAAGAGGATGATTTTGAGATTATTGTTTCCATTAAAGATTTGAAGCGTTATTCTCGTTGGGTTTTTAAGAAGAAGACAATGGAATTATCAGGGTGTGTTGGAAACTATGTACTAAACATAAGTGCGTATTCTCGTGATGGCGATGAATTTTCCAGTCATAAGATAGTTTGTCCGTTCACGGACATACTTAACATGTTTAAAAAACACTATATAAAGGTAAACGCGTGGAATTCAATCAACAAGAACACACAACGAAAACTCAGGCGACTAATATCAGCATATGAAGAAGCAAAACTGAAGAACAACAATGGAGCGTCTTTGTTACAAGAAATTTCTAAAAGTCTAACGCGATTCATGTGAAAAAATCTTAAAGGGAACTCCTCTTTGATTCAGAGAGCATTCAAAACTTCATTTTAATTATAACCGCAGTACCAATACCAACAATAAATGCTGCGATAAAGAACGATAGAAAAAAACCAACATAAAAGGCAAGAAAACCTCCTAACAAAGAGCCGACTGTTGTTGCTAGACTAATGGCTGCATTATACATGCCAAATGCGTTCCCCTGTCGTTCGGGAGGTGCAATATTAGTAAGGAGCGCAGATCCGGAAACCGCAATTATACCCCATGTTATGCCTGCGATTAAAAACAATAACGTTACGAAAAATATAGCCCATTGTGGAAAAAGCAATACAAAAATAGCAAAGAATGAAAATATGAATATCCTTGAGGAAATGGCTGTTGTAAATATTTTCTTGCGTCCAAGGGTTTCCGCCAATTTTCCGGTAATAGCATGTGTGACTGTGGACATAATGGAATTTAATACATAAATGAAAAATATTAAGCTGTCATTAATACCCAACGTTTTCAAATATAAAGGAAATGGCAAAAAAGCGACAAAAAATGCGGTAAACAGTATGAATGTTGCAATATAATAGAGAGGAAGGATATTAGTTAATTCGTATTTGAGGCGTCTCCAAAATTTATGTTGAAAAAAACGTGGCAGTTGAAAAAGGAGTGTTGGAGCAAAGGCAAGTTTTTCACGTATACCAGGGCGTGGTATTAGAAATGCAAGCATATGGCGCTCAAATGTAATCGGAGGTTCTTCAAGAAGAAAAACTGCAAGGATACTGCTTATCCCACAAAATAG
>NZ_JAHPYX010000002.1:0-7413 GCF_019058535.1 Candidatus Borrarchaeum sp. | reverse complement strand
TGACAATCGCGGAGCGTAAATATGAGATCGGGGTGCTCCGCTCCATAGGATTTAAGAAACATCATATATTTCGACTATTCTTTTACGAAGTATTTATTATAGGTATTATTGGTAGCGCAACTGGTGTATTTGCAGGTATCGGCTTATCACGTGTGTTGTATTTGTATATCAAACAACTTTTTTTCTTAGAAGCTGAAACGGTAGTAGGTGCGGAATTCGAAGCGCTTCCCATTAACCCTGCACATCTCCAAAATGGGTTCATAATCGGAGTAATATTTACGGTAATAGGAGGTTTGTATCCCCTTCTATCAATAACTGGTTTGAAGATTATTTACGCATTACGCGCAGAAGCAAGGATAACCGAGAAACATGAGCTGAAACGTCGAATTGCATGGATTGCTGGAGGTATTGGCCTTATCCTTGGAGGTATAGGTCTTTTCATTGCATTATTGATGTTCCCACAAATAAATGTCAGTTTAGGTGAGTATGTAGGCTCTATTCTCGATGGAACGGCTCTTTTAATGATAGGAATTGGTGTAACCTTATTTGCGGGCGCACTCAAACGAAAATATATGATTCTTTATGCAGGTGTTACCTTGCTTGCAGTAGGGATTTACGATACTTTCTATGTTGGATCTTTCATTGGGAGTTTTGTACTCATGGGTGGTTCCATCATCTTTACAGCAGGCGTCCTTAAAGGTGTGGGAGATTTTTTCAATTTCATCCTCAGACGCATTCCAGGGTTAAGATATGTGAGCAATCTAGCAACAAAAAATATCGCAAGAAAACCAACTCGTAGCACGTTAACTTTTGGTATTTTTACAATTGCCTTAGCAATGGTTATTATAATGTCCGCCATTACTAATTCGATTGGAGCTGGAATAATCAATTGGGTCGATTCAAACATCGAGGCTGACATGTTTGTAACTTCAAACACAGGGGCTCCTCCCAATCTCAGTAGCAATATCACCCGAAATATTGAAGGTATTCACTGGGAAAACACAAGTGAAGGGTGGGTTCCGGGTTGTACTATCCAAGAATTCGCTGGTGCGGCGTTTGATCTCTGGGAAGATGATTTTCCCTCATTGTTGATTGGCGTTAATAGTTCAAACTACGCCGTAGTTAATGAAAATACACAAATCGTTGCCCTAAATGATACTGATGTCTATACACTCTTTAAACAGCTTAAGAATCCGAATGCAAACAATTGTATTCTCAGTGACAAACTAGCTGATGAACTAAAGGTAAAATTAGGGCAGAAAACACCAATCACAATAAAGGCTCATTTTAACTCCACTGAATTTAAAGTCATAGGGATCATACATAATGATATGTTTGGATATCCAGGAGCAGGATATTTCGGTATGATTGATATAGACAAATTATATGATTTCGGCTTCGAGGATACGGCTCATATGTTTACAATAAGGTTGGATAACTACTATCCGAATGGCACAGAAGTCGATGCGCAGGTTGTGGCAGACCAAATCGATGCTGTATGGGGAGATGAATATAAATTAGATTTCTCAATTAAAGAAGATATTAAAGAAGATATTGACGAACAAGTGCAAGAGATAGGTACATTCTTTTCAGTTATTAGTTACGCTTCGATCATCGTTGGATTACTTGCATTAGTAACCACAATGATAAAAATAGTCAGTGAGCGACGCCGAGAAATAGGATTACTTCGCACAATAGGCATAAAAAGGGCAAAAGTAATGCAACTCATTCTGTTTGAATCAATATTTTTGGGTATGATCGGGCTCATACTTGGAATCATAGACGGATATATTCTAGGATTATCTATAGTAACGTTTATTGGTGAAGCTGGTGGAACACCATTCCAATGGGAATTTGTGATGCCATGGGCAACTGTTGCTCAAACCACTATTGTTGCTGTAATAGTAGCAATTGTTGGCGCTATATTTCCAGCATGGCAAGCTGGTAGAATAGCACCTGCAGAGTCACTAAGATATACTGGTTAATCCGTAGTTCTCCTCTCTTTCATTTTAAAGACTTTAAATGACAACACTCTGATATCTCAATTTTTGGGACAATAATTGAGTTTCCTCTATAGTAATGATTATATTGATGATCCATATTGAATTTTCGATGATTAAAGGAAAGTTAACACTCGTAAACTTACAACTCCTGAACATAGATGCTTAATAGAGATATAAAATATTGTGTTGTGTCACGGGGGCGCAAATTTGAGTGAGAATAGTGAAATTGTTGTCGAAACAATTGATTTAAGGAAAGATTACTTTCTAGGTGGCGTAGTTGTATCTGCTTTGCGAGGGATTAATCTCCAAGTGAAAAAAGGCGAGTTTTTAGTCATTATGGGCCCCTCTGGAAGTGGTAAATCAACTCTCTTAAATCTACTTGGTGGATTGGATTACCCCACGTCAGGAAAAGTCCTCATCAACAATCAAGACATTTCAAAAATGTCTGATGCTAAATTAACAGAATTACGCGCACAAGAAATAGGGTTTGTTTTTCAGTTCTATAATTTAGTACCAGTCTTAACTGCCTTGGAAAATGTGGAATTGCCATTAATGCTTATAGGTATGCCTCGTAAAGAACGCAGAAAACGTGCTATAGAACTTTTAGAGATTGTCGGACTTGGGGATCGAATTAATAATCGCCCTGATGAACTTAGCGGCGGACAAAGACAACGTGTATCAATAGCGCGTGCGCTCGCAAATAATCCCTCAATAGTCTTAGCTGATGAACCTACGGGTGATGTGGATACAAAAACTGGGGACGAAATTTTAGGATTGATGCATGATTTGAATGAAAACAGAGGTGTGACATTCATTGTCATAACACATGATCCTGTTGTTGCTGAACATTGTGATAGACTCATTCGAATAATTGATGGACAGATTTCTACTGATAAAATGACTGCAAAGAAGGTATTGAAATTTACTGAAGAAGAATTTAAAGAAGCATGTGAAGAACGTTTTGGTTCTGTTAGCGATACTGAATAAAAAATAGTTCTATGGTGATCTTATGCAATTACAGACTATAAGCGGTAGTATTCTCCTAATAATTCTTATAATCGCTGCAATTGTAATTGTTATCTTGCTAAAAGATCAAGATCTCATTCGAATGGCGATTCGAAATCTAGGACGCAGAAAAACACGCAATTTCCTTACTGTTGTTGGAATAAGCTTATCAATTTCATTATATGTGGCTTTTGATGCAGCCGCAACAAATGCAAGTCAAACCTTTTTAGATATTATCGAACTTACAGGTGGAAATATTGACTTTGAAATCTCCAGGATTGACGGTGAAGCATTCGATGAAGATATTCTTGACAAAGTTTTACAGGTAGAGGGAGTAAAATCTGCAGCTCCCCGTTTGCAACGTTTTTGCATTCTCTCTATTTCCGATGATGGAAATTCCACTGCAGCACAAGTGATTGGCATAGACCCAAGATATGATAATGAATTTGGCGACTTATTTGACTATAAGAGTGGTGAAACAATTAATGATCTTGTAGTTGGACAGAATGTCATCGTAAGCGAATTGGTACTCGATGGAATTACTTATGAAGAAGAAGATGATGATGGTGAAATCAGTTTAGTCAATGCTACAGTTGGCGATAGACTAAAAATAAGGTATAGAAGTGGCGGAAGTTCAAGATCGAGAGTTTTTGATATCGCAGCATTTGCTGAATCCACTGGTAAGGTTCGTGATGAGTCTTTTGGATTAAGTGTGTGGGTTACCATCGATGCAGCTCGAAAATTATTCCCTAAGACTGGCGGTAAGATCGATAGGCTTATTATTGAATTAGATCCCGCATTTTCTGATCAATTCGAAGAGGTTCAAAAAGGAATTGAGGATGTTGTTAAGGCAGAGGATGATCAACTTGAAGTATTCTCACCAAAACAAACTCAACTTGAAAATGCGCAGGGTGCTCTTATTGGTCTAAATGCTGGAACCTCATTCGCGGGTATTACTGTTTTATTAGCAATGGTTTTCCTTATATTTAACGCTATCAATATCACCCTTGCAGAACGTAAATATGAAATCGGTGTGCTTCGATCAATTGGATTTAAAAAATTGAAACTATTTCGACTCTTTATTTATGAAATACTCGCAATCGGTATAGCAGGAAGTTTGCTTGGCTTATTGCTTGGTATTGGTTTATCACAAGCATTATTTCAATTCTTAACAAACACCATTATCAGTGATGAATTAGCAGATCCAAATGCTCTTGGAGAGGCAGGGCAGTTTTTTATTGATCCTATTTCTCTTCGAGATGGTTTCATTATAGGTATTATCCTAACGATAATTGCGGGACTTTATCCTCTTATTAGTATTACAAGAATTGCCATTATAAATGCACTCAGGCCAGAATCCCGGGTAACAACGGAGCCCACATTAAGATCTCGTTTAAAATGCATTATTGGAGGAACTATTCTTCTCGTTGTCGGTATAATTCTTTTCGTAACAGTGATGCTTATCCCAGAACTAGAAATGACGGGAATGCTCAGTGGTTTCATTAGTGCTATTGGTCTTGCAATGCTAGTTGTAGGTATTCCCCAAATTATATGTGGTATAAAGCAGAAATATCGTCTCTTGTCGGCGGGCGTATCTTTGTTGATGGCTGGTATCATTGAAATACAGCTTCTTCGCGCAACGGGTCTAGTTGGAAATTTTATTCTTGTAGCTGGCTCAATACTCTTCACCGCAGGAATATTGAGAGGTGTAGGAAGCCTTTTTAATTTCTTCTTTAGACGCATTCCTGGTTTAGAATACGTAAGCGAACTTGCAAGTCGAAACTTGTGGAGAAAACCTGCTCGTAGTACATTAACTTTTGGTATTTTCACTATAGCTCTATCATTAGTCATAACAGTCGCTACAATTACAGGTTCGGTCACAGCGGGGATCCTTAATTTTGTAGATGACAACCTAGAGGCTGACATGTTCATTATATCTCAAGTTGGAGCGCCTCCTAATCTCAGTGGCAATATCACGCGAAATATTCAAGGCATTAATTGGGAAAATACCAGTGAGGGATGGCTTCCAGCCATTACAGTGCAACAACAGGCAGGTGCAAAATTCGAATTATGGGAAGAAGATTTTAATTCATTGCTCATTGGAGTAAACAGTACAAATTATGCAATAGTGAACGACAATACACGAATTATTGCACCAAACAATACAGATGCATTTAAACTCTTCAAACAACTCAAAAATCCAAACGAAAATGCCTGCATAATAAGTGAAAAATTAGCAAATGAACTCAAAATTCGAATAGATCAGAAAACACCTGTCCAAATTAAAGCAGCAGGAAATAAAACTGAATTTAAGGTTCGAGGGATAATATCGAATAACTTCATTGGCGCCCCACAAGCAGGATTCTTCTGTATTATTGATATTGACAGATTCTATGAATTTGGATTTGAAGAAAATGCAAATATATTTACTCTTAAACTAGATCAACGCTATGAAAATGGTACAGAAGTCGATCCGCAAGTTGTTGCTGATCAGATCGATTCAATTTGGGGAGATGAATATAAACTTTCGTTCAGCCTAAAACAAGATATCAAAGCAGATATTGAGGAAGGCACAGCTCAGATAAGTGTTTTCTTCAATATAATTAGTTATGCAAGCATAATCGTTGGATTGCTTGCGTTATTAACTACTCTAATTAAGATAGTTAGTGAGAGAAGACGAGAAATAGGATTGCTTCGTACCATAGGCATGAAAAGGGCAAAAGTAATTCAGCTTATCCTGGCTGAGTCCATATTTCTGGCTCTAATTGGTCTCATTCTTGGACTTATTGATGGGTACTTCTTAGGGGCAACGATCGTTCGATTGATCGCAGCATCTGGAGGAACAACATTTAGTGCAGTATTTATAGTACCATGGAGCGAAATCGTATTGACTACTGTTATTGCGATCGTCGCAGCTATTGGTGCTGCGATATTTCCAGCCTGGCAAGCAGGAAAGGTTGCACCAGCGGAATCACTAAGATATACCGGCTGAAATCAGTCATCATTTCAATATTCCATTTTTTCTTTTGAATTAAAATAGAAGACTAAAAATAGAAAAGCATTCGATCTTTTATCATTTTCAATTCGAATCATTGCGCGCGCATTGAACAACAATGCTTTTATCTAACCTCCGCAAGAAGACTCCATCTGATAGGGTGGAGCTGAACTGCAGTATATTAATTGTTTTTAAACGTAAATATCAATCCTTTTCCATATTTCAACAACTCCACGTTTTTGATATTGGTGTTTACGACTTTTCCGTTTGAATCACTTAATCGTACCCATGTTCCATAATTAAATACTCCTTTGACTTTGTATCGTTTTCCATTATAGGTTACCAAATCGTGGGGTTGCAACTGGTACCTCTGTCTCCTAATTGACGGTTTGAATCCTCTTCTGTTCTTCTGTATAGAACGATTATTACGCCTGACTTGCATCACTTCATAAGGACGGCAGCGTTCTTGATTGGATCCACCTACAATAACAAACGCATCGTTGATATGCGATTTTTCCAGCCCTAACTTGTTCCGCTGGTATTTGGTGATATATCCGTAAGTATGTTCTGCACCTAACTGTTCTACTATCCTCCAGCGAATAGTATTCAGACATGCTGGTGCTTTAAGCGGTTGCGTTGCCTGTTGCTGGATGTGAGGATACCCAAACTCCTCGGCAGTCTTATTTCCTTTCTTAAGATTACATTTCCTGCATGATAACGTCAAATTCGACACTCGGTCTGTCCCGCCTCGGCTTTTCGGGACGATATGCTCGACTTCTAAGGGCACGTTTGTTTTACCACAATAAGCACATGTACGCCCCCACTTATCCAGTAGATATTCTCTGACTTCATAGCCTTGAAGTTCGCCCTGTTGATATTCTATTCCTGAAATTTCTGGATACTGCATTTTGTGTTCATCGAAATTTGCCACCTCTATCTTTTTGAAGGGTATCGGAAGTAACGTTTCAAGTTTATCAACTAATCGAATATGTGAATCTTGTTTGTGCTGAATACTGGGGGCTAACCATCCTTCAGGTCGCGTTCGGTTATTAAATCGAGGTGGTCTGTACCCTAGTCTACTTCTACGAGCTCTGCGGTGCCTCCTTTTTTCCTCTAGCTTTTTAGAGACATCATGTCGTAAGTTCAGCGTCCCACTAATGACTTCTAACGTTTCTGTCTTGGCACTAAACCCGATGTTCGTATATCCGATGTCCACTCCGAGTTTAATCGGTTGCCTAGATTCTCCAGTAGCATAGTTCAACTGCACAGTAAAAGGGCATCTCTGGACAACCTGTGCATTTCCTTCTTTTAATAATTTCTTTCCTTTGCGTTGTGTGGTAGGCATGAGCGGTTGCCCCCTCATGTTTACTACATAGATAGGTACTCTCAAGTCCTATCGCCTCCTTTAAC
>NZ_JAHPYX010000094.1:0-3906 GCF_019058535.1 Candidatus Borrarchaeum sp. | reverse complement strand
GTTCGAATTAGTGAAATATTTGCGTTTAGCCAGCAAACTAGTGCAAGAAAACTTAGAAATTTAGAGCAATTGGGATGGATAAGCAGAGAAATTGTTCCAAAAGGGCAATTAATACGAATAACAAAGGAAGGAAGAGAAGTATTACAGAAAGTGTATTCAAATCTCAGTATTTTGTTCGTTAATCGGTTTCCTCCTGTAGTACTTGAAGGAGAAGTGTTTACGGGATTAGGAGAAGGTTCATATTATATCCAAAAGGAAGGCTACTTAAAACAATTTAAGGAACAACTAGGCTTTACGCCTTATCCTGGAACACTAAATTTACGGCTTAGATCTAAAGCTGATATCAACGCAAAACAAGATCTTAGTACCATACCACACATCCCAATTGAGGGGTGGTCTAATGGTCAAAGAACCTATGGACCAGTCAAAGTATATCGTACTATGATCAACAATAAAGCCAGGGGGGCATTGTTGGACGCGGATCGCAGCCATTATGGTGAAGATGTTGTTGAGATCATAGCCCCAGAGTTTCTACGAAACATATTGGGATTAAAAGATGGAGATATTGTGCAATTATTATTTATCTAACTTCATAATAGAAATCCTTCTTTATTTGACAACTAAAAGAAGTAATTTAGTTGCTTTGATTTAGAATGATGTTTAACTCTGCTTTTGCTCTATTTACTTCTTCTGATAACAAATGATTTGAGAGATTTGTTTTAACACAACCATATCGTTGCACGTACTTGAACAAGGCTGCAATTAAAGGAACATTTATCGCTTTAGCCAGTTTGTGTGAGGCTAAAATGATGAGTTTTCTTTTTGCACGTGTGATAGCAACATTGATTCTACGACTATCTTGTAACACTTTTGCTGCCTTATGATTTAATCCATCATCTACTAAAGAAAGTAGTACTATATTGTTTTCTCGACCTTGATATGCGTCTATTGTGTTTGATTTGGAAATTGACCAAAGATTAATGACATTTATATGTTTTGAAAACAATTGTTTTATTAAACGTCCAATAAGTGCAGCCTGTAAACGGAAAGGTGTTACAACAGCCAAATCTTTTGCAAGGTTATATCCAGCTGTTTGATATTCTCTAATTATTCTGATAATTAGTGCAGTCTCAAATATATTGCAGGCTGAATATCGGTTTCCAAACAGTTTCCATTCGATACCTTGACCATTAAGATTAAATGTATCGAGCCATGCAATGGGATACCGGCCAGATAAACTTTGACTTATACTATCCTTGTTTTGAGGAAAGTAATCAAGGTGGATATTTTCAATACCATAGGCAGTTTTTAATCGATCTTTGTAGATAAAATGGCTGGGAAACATGGCGATGTGTTTATTCGAGCGGTATTGGATATCTAAAAAGGTGCTAAAATCTGGATACTTAGTAATCAACATCTCAAATAGCGATTTTTCAAGTCGCTGATTTATGGGCACATTAAAAATGGGTGGTAGTTGAAGATGATCTCCCACCAAGATTATTTTCTTACCAAAAACCATGCCAACAAGCGTCAAGGGTATGTTCGCCATGCTAGCCTCGTCTATGATGACATAATCGAAGGGAGGGTGATCCCAGTCAAAATCGCGTCGTAAAGTATACATTCCAGCTTTTGTTAATGTCGAACCCACGACTTTCCATGATTTAAAATCTTTGACACTGCTAATCGTACCTAACAGCGGTCTAATTGCTGGTAGCAACTTGGCATTCATACCTAAGCGCAGCAATATTTTCCTAAGATCGTGATGTGTTGTGTCATGCAGGACGTCTATGAGTTTTTCCAAGGCATTATCAACCGCAACGTTGGTATGAGAGGTGATAAGGACGTTCTTATTTCTGATAAGGAGTTGTGTAACCAATTCTGCAATGGTGGTAGTTTTTCCAGTACCAGGAGGCCCATGAATCAAATAAAAGTAAGTCTCATCTGTTAAATTGAGACATTTTGTAACGGCTTCCAATTGTGACTCGTTGAGTATTTCAGTGGTGTAATTTAGTGCACTAGGGAAGATTGGGTTAAACTCTGCTTGTCTTTCAAGCAGTTTTCTTAGTTTCTGTAGGTGTTTACTTTTCCCCTGCTCAATTCTCTCCAAAATATTTTCCTGAATCCTTAACAGGATTTGGTCATCAGCTTTTCGTAGACTAATTTCGTCACAACATCGTAATTCTTCTGGCAAGAAATTCCCTGAAAAGGAAATATAGTAATTTTTAGCATCATAGTCTATAATTACCCCATATTTCTCTCTCTTTGGATATAAAAGAGATCGATCTTTATTGTTTACTAAAAATGTACCATCATTTCCATTTCCCCATGTAGCTATTATTGCATCTCCTGGCTTAACTCTAAAATCACCTATAGTTTGGATTTTTTCAACTTTTATATTTGCCAAGAAACGATATTTCTTTGAAATGTTAAAATCTGGTCGCCCAATTAGTCTAGGAGTTGTTTGTATTTGAGTTAGGTCTTTTTCCTTTGCCCTGGTTAAATAGTCCCATAAATGGCTATATGCAGAATCTTTGATGTCGAGTTCTTCAAGATTCATTGAAATCGCCTTTGGAGACTCCTTACTTTTAAGGTGGAGAGGAAAGATGCGCAAAAACTAACATAAACTGAATAATAACCCTTTTCCATATTTTACCAACTCCACTTTTTTAATTGTGACGCTGTGATTTTTTCCTTTAGGATTGTCCAATAAAACTCGTTTTCCGTAACAATGAACTCCTTTCACTCTATATGTACTATTATTATACTTGACAAGGTCATATGGTAGCAACTGGTATTTTTGTCTCCTAATAGATGGTTTGAATCCCTTTCGATTCGTCTGTAGCGAACGGTTATTGCGCCTGACTTGTATCACCTCATATGGTCTGCAGCGTTCTTGGTTGGTTCCGCCGGCAATAACGAACGCGTCATTAACATGAGATTTTTCTAAACCTAACTTATTGCGGTGGTATTTAGTAACGTATCCGTAAGTATATTCTGCATCTAATTGCTCTACTAACTTCCAACGAATGCTATTCAGACACGCGGTTGCTTTAAGTGATTTCTTTGCCTTTTTCTGTATGTGTAGGTAGCCGAACTCCTCGGCGGTCTTATCTCCTTTTTTAAGGTTACATTTCTTGCATGCAATCGTCAAATTCGACACTCTATCAGTTCCTCCTCGACTTTTAGGGACGATATGCTCAACTTCTACGGGAACACCCGTTTTACCACAATAGGCACATGTACGCCCCCATTTGTCTAAAAGGTATTCTTTGACTTCGTAACCCTGAAGTTCGCCCTGTTGATACTCTACACCTGTAATTTCTGGGTTCTGCATTTTGTGAGCGTCGAAATTGCCCACCTCTACCTTTTTGAAAGGTATTGGTAGCAACTTTTCAAGCGTTTCAACTAATCGAATATGTGACTCTTGTTTATGCTGAATACTGGGAGCTAACCAGCCTTCAGGTCGTGTTCGGTTATCAAATCGTGGTGGTCGATACCCTAATCTGCCTCTACGAGTTCTACGATACATACGTTTTTCCGCTAGCTTTTTAGAAACATCCTTGCGCAAGGTCAAAGTACCACTGATGACTTCTAACTTATCGGTCTTAGCACTAAATCCGATGTTCATATATCCGAGGTCCACTCCCAGTGCAATCGGTTGCCTAGTTTCTCCGGTAGCATAGTTAAACTGAATGGTAAAAGGGCATCGCTGAACAACGTGTGCCTTGCCTTCTTTTAACAACTTCTTGCCGTTGTGTTGTGTAGTAGGCATGAGCGGTTGCCCCCTCATGTTTACCACATAGATAGGTACTCTCAAGTCCTATCGCCTCCTTTAACGTCTGTTAAAGTAGGTTGGTTCTCTTCGCCAAGGTTATCAGTCAGTACTCTACGGTGATCACTGAGAGT
>NZ_JAHPYX010000093.1:0-8913 GCF_019058535.1 Candidatus Borrarchaeum sp. | reverse complement strand
TTATTGAACAATGCGGAAAAAAGGGTGTACGAAATATAGTAATTGTGAGCGGGGGTTTTAAGGAAGTTGGAAATGAGGAACTCGAATCCCAAATCGTTGAGATTGCGCGACAAAACGGCATACGTATAATTGGTCCGAACTGTATTGGCATTTATGATGCAATAACTAAAGTGGAAACATTTTTCCAGTCACACGATCGCATGGTTCGTCCTTCCTACAATGCGAAAACCAAGATCTCGTTTCTAACGCAAAGTGGTACATATGGGGCTAGCTTCTTAGAATTACTTGATGAAGATGGCCTCGGAGTAAGCAAATTTGTTTCTTACGGAAATAAAGCAGATGTTAATGAGACAGATATGCTTCAATATCTTGCAGAGGATCAAGACACAAAAGTTATAGCAATTTATCTTGAAGCCATAGGACGTGGCGAGGGAAGAACTTTTTTTGAAGTAGCAAAAGAAGTCACTCGCAAAAAACCAGTTGTCATTTACAAAACTGGAACAACAACTGAAGGAACAACGGCTGCAAAAAGCCACACTGGTCATTTAAGCAGCCAAGCAGCCGTATACAATGGAGTTTTTAAGCAAACAGGAATTCTTTCAATCAGAAATTTTGATGAACTTCTTGCAGTTAGTAAAGCTTTAGCATTTCAGCCACTTCCAAAAGGAAATAGATGTGCATTTGTTTCCAATGGCATAGGTCCAGTAATTGCTATGATTGATGAGGCGGTGAAGAATAAGCTTGAAATTGCGAAATTACAAGAACTTACGCGAGAACACTTAAGAGAGAAATTTCCGCCATTCTTCGTAATAGAAAACCCTGTTGATGTTACGGGGTCTGCAACTTCCAAAGATTATGAAATTGCAATAGAAGCATTTCTTAATGATCCCAATGTTGATATTGTGATGCCTTGGTTTGTATTTCAAGATACTCCTTTAGATGAAAATATAGTCAATGTTCTCGATGAAATGAATAGTAGGACTCAGAAACCCATATTGATTGGTGCACATGGCGGTCCTTATACAAAGAGAATGTCCAAAATAATACAAGGAAAGGGTATCCCAGTTTTCGATCAAGCAGGAAAAGTCATTGCCGCAGCATCTGCTCTTTATCGCTATTCTCAATATCTTTCCCGATAATCTCATAAAATTAAAGATCAGGATTCTTGGATGAATTCGCTATGTAGAATAGTTTTTCAGTTTCTATTCGTTGGCATCTAAACTTTCTAATTTGCTTATTACGTGTGCTAGTCTCTCACTAATGCTTACAATATCTTTCAGAATTTTTATTCTGAGTTTTTCTGTAGCATCTTCTTTCAAAGTTACTCCACTTATAATAATTTGAAGACTGCTCGTTAAGGAAACAAGCAGTTGTTCAACTTGTTTTTGAATATCTTTAAGATCAATTATCTCTTTCCTGATTACTGGCATTATTATCGCTTTATTCTCTTTCAATAAATCTATGTAGTTCACTGTTGCGATTCGTCAGGTTTGAAAAAAAGTTCACCGATTTCTTTTAAAGCCTTCTTAACAGATTCCTTCTTTCCGCGGACTCTAATAATATTGTCTTCTTCGAATTCCACAATAACTCCACAATTCTCTGCTATATCCGATACACGTTCAACTGGCAACTCTTTATCATATGTAATTCGTGCAAAGCCTACTTCTTTCTCTCGGGGGAGATCCTTCACGAATCTTACCACTTCTTTATTGGACGACTCAGTACTAGATTGGTCTTTGGCTACATTAGCAAGCTTTTCTTTCCATAAATCGACAAAATCCTTACCACGTTCGCTTGCGAATGCAAGAAGCATTTCTCTAACTCTTAATAGTGCAATTTCTAACTCATCAAGAAATTCTACATTTTTCTCGATTGCTTCTTTTCCATAGAGCTTCAAGTGGGTTAATAAGTATTTACTGTGTCGTAGATCTTTGTTGATTGAGATAGGTAACTCGATGTTTTCACGATTTAGTTTACCAAAAAGATCATGAAGAAGAGACCATGTCTTTTCTTTTAATTTTATTTCGTCAGCGTCCATATCTTTCCCTCGGTGTGATATACACTACAAATTATAATGTGCTAGATTTATAACTTTATAAAATTCCCAATTATTTCGAAAATGACTTGCATGAAAGTATAATTTCACGTAATTGACAAAAAACTCTAAAATAAACTAACTATTATACTGATTAGCAACTCTTATACCTAAAGTAAAATAATTTTATGGAGTCCAACTTACAATCGGGAGGCGTCTCTTTGCCTAAAAGGAAAATAGCAATAATGGGCGTAGGAAACACTTTACACAAAGATGAAGGGGTAGGAATTCACATAATACGTGCCCTAGAAAAAGTAAAAAAACGTTACGATCCATTAAAAGATGTAGAACTAATTGATGGAGGTACAGGAGGTCTCCTTCTCTTAAAACTAATAGAGGATTTCGATACAGTTTTTATTGTTGATGCCGCTTTAGCAGGAGGCAAACCGGGAGATATCTATATTTTAAGTCCAGAACAAATTTCCAAATCACCAGATTCTCAACATATGTTTTCAGCTCATGATATCGACCTAACATATACCCTTCAAGTGGGTAGAGAACTGGGCATGCAAACTGAGGTTATTATAATAGGTGTTGAACCGAAAGACTACACTTCCCATGGTTTAAATCTTTCAGATGAATTAAGTAATAAAATCACTGAAATAATAAAAATAATAGTTAATGAAGTCAAAAAACTTAAAATGAAGTTTAAGTAACTTGCCAATGTAATCCTCTAAAGTAATATATTCAAATTTTAATTGCGTCCGTTAACGGTTTGAGTGGTATTTGTGAAAAAAAAGAGCCTGTTAGTCCTGCTAGTCCTGCTATTAAGTTTTTATATCACTTTATTAAAAATTGACACAGTTGTTGCTCTACCAAATTCACAACCGTATTATTATGAAGAAAACGTGACTGTGCGAGTAGATGCAAAGAATGACAGCTTAAACGAAATTAGGTTTCAAGGAACTCATTTAAACATAACATCCAATGGTGAAATAATCGACATCTCGGACAAATCAGCTTTTGAGAACGCCACTTATGCACTTTTAAGTAGCCAACGTGGAGATTATGACTTTAATAGATACGGAAATACATTTCTTCATCAAACAGGTGATGGCTTAATTTTCACTATTGCTTATGCAGATCTTAGTCAGAGTGATGCAGAATTAAAAGCAGAAACTGCGAAAGGGATCTTTGAAAATGCTTTCGATGTCACACTATATAATGGTACTAATACAATTGATAACGAATATCACATTTTTACATTCGTGAATGATCAATCACATTTTAGCAATATAACTGATAAATTCTGGGATGATGCTAAAGATACTAATGATGTAACTACTGGTTTTGCTGGTTTACTCGATGATGATTTAATAATCGATATTAAAGCAAAAGATTATGCGAAAGTCGTTATGGGATTTATAAATAATACTAGAGATATTAATAGCACAAGAACAAAATTGCGTGAAGTATTTTTCTCTGTCGAATACTTAGAAGAAGGAATTATGGAACTTTCATCAGGAAATCATAATTTCAGTTTGAATGACATTTTTCATCATACCGGCGATATTTCGAGGTATGAGCCCTCTAATAGCTCAAGAATTAATGTGTATTTACCAACTCCTTTAGAGCCAAATGTGACTGATCCTAATCCTGAATCATATCAATCTCTTCTTAATGTAAATAATGGAACAATAGAGTTTGAATATAATTCAACAATTCCCTCTCTAACTAATTTTAACGCAAGTTTTCTTTTTGAAAAATGGCCTTTGCTTCTTGTAGAAAAGACCATATCTATTGAAGATTCCTACTCTAGAGGTGAAGAATTTAAAGTAAAAGTATCAGTAACCAACATTGGGGAAGGAAAAGCTAGCGATGTAGTAATTGACGACAATGGAAATTGGGACGCATACCTAGATCTCGTTAGCGGAGAAGATCCAAGTAGGCAATGGCTATCCATTTTACCAGATGAAACTGTAGATTTCTCATATTGGCTGTATGTGAATGGTTCAGCGCCATCAGAAGTTCTTTTCTTAAATCCTTCCATTGTGAACTACACTTTCTCATCAAATTTCACAGCAACTATTGTTAGTTTGAATGCTACTTCCAATGATGTGTTGATTCCAATAGAAGACAAGGATTTTCCATCTTTAATTGTCACTAGAACGATCTTAAGAGCTGCTTATTCTAGTGGGGAAGAAATTAATGTGACTGTAACTATTGAAAACTTAAGTGATTTGAGTCCTGATGGTAGCATATCAGTTGTTGAAGGTATCCCGGGGCTTTTTGATAGTTCTTCGATTTCCAATAATACATCTATATTGGAATCTCAGTATGAATCAGGAGTATATTGGGTGAACTTTACCTTAGATGCTCCTTCTGATCATGAATCAGTCAATTTTAATTACACTTTCTATTCTTTAAATCCAGGTAAATTATATTTTGAACAGGGTAACGCTTCATATTACTACAAAGATGACCCTACTACTATTCAATCTAATATCTTATCATTTATGAGTTATCCGCAAGTCATCCAAGATCGTTTTTACCATACCATCAATGTTGAAGCAGATTTCAATTCAATTGTTAACCCAGACACTACTATGACTGTCAATGTAACCATTACCAATTTTAGTAATTCCTCTAAAAAGTACAGGATTATAAACCGTGCACCATATCGAGTAGTACAAAATCAAATTGAAGCACTTAAACAGATATCTGAAGAAGATAACAATTTTACTAAAGAACTTTATCCAGGTGAAAGCTATACTTATAACTATAGCTATTATATTCCTGATCTAGAAGGTTATAATTACAAATATGCTCCTATACTGGTGATCTCCAATACTTCTACGTCTCTTGATCCAGTAATTGCTTTTTCCGAAGTAGAAAATATCCATATCAATAGAAGACCCAATATCGATTCAGTTTCTTTAAATGCGACAAAACTAGACCGTGTGCAAGACACCGTTCTTGTAGAAGCTAGTTGTTCAGACGGGGAAACGCCACGAGCTGAATTAAGTGTTTTAATGAGGATTAATGACTCAGATGATCGACTCTATAATATAACTATGACATTTGATGAAACGACAAACTTGTTCGTTGGCAATTTTACTCCAGGTGCTGGCGCTGATACCGGAATTCACACTTTTCGAATTTATGTCACCGACGAACATGATCTAACAGGTCGCTCATCTTATTATAACTTCACAGTAAAAAACACAAAACCAAAGGTAGAATGGATGGAGTTGTATGAAACAAACGTGACAGTAGGTGATACAATAAAGGGATCGCTAGGCGTTAGAGAAGTAGAAACTCCCTTATTTAATCTAAATATCTCCCTCTACTGTAGTTCTCCAAATGTCAGTATTGTTTACTATGGAACGTTGAGCTTGTTTGAATCGCAGCTTGTTGAAAATGACTTCCGTGTAGGAACATTTGATATAGAAATAGACACGTCTAATTGGCAAGAAGGTACCTATGATGTATACGTAAATATCGAAGATGACAAGACGTCTATAACTTACTATTATGGAGAAATAACCGTTCAAAGAGATGATTCGCCATTTTATGCAAATCCTGACCTAATTTTTGGAATAGCATATAACATCGGAGTCATTTTGTTCTTGATTTTCCAATTTCGAGGTTTTGCTCTTCTCTTAAAGAGAGAAATTCCTTTTTAGGCAATTATCCCCAATTTTTTTCTTATTTCTTCATAAATTAGGGCGACTGTCTCCTTAGGGTCGCTACCAGTCGTATCTATTTCGAATACACGTTCCAAACCGTATGTTTCTATTGCATCTTGAGCGCAAATTTTACAAAGTTCAGCATCGATGTTTTCTAATATTTTTTTAACTTCAAAACCTTTTTTATTTAGCCTTTCATATAGTTCATCAGTAGTAGCATGTAATACTACAACAAGAAGTACATTTTCTAGAGAGACGATATCTGGCAGAATACTGTCAATGACCGTTAGTTTTCTTATTTTAAGTAGCATATTGTCTATAAACAGCTGTAATTTATCGATATCGGCAATTAAAGAGTTTCTTTTGATATCCAAACCCAAAAAATAACCATTTCTCACAATATTGCCACTATTTATGTAAATTCCGTTTAACTTTTTACTAAGAAGTTTAGAAACGGTTGTTTTTCCAGTTCCTGGTGTTCCTATAATTAATATGACTCTGGGTTTTGAATTATTGTGGGTTTTTTGCAGTGGCAATCGTCTCCATTCTATGATAACTCAACAATTTCAATTGGCTAGATAAGAAAATCAAAGCATATATTTCTATAGTTGTTTGGACTAGCTATAAAATCAATTCCTTCATAAGACCCGATTAAGTAATAAACTATTAATTCTACCATTTATGTATCAAAATTTTGAAGGCGACCTCAATTTGGATATTACAGTGCTTATTCCTACAATGAATGAACCAGCGGTTCAAGACGTGATCAAAGATGTATTTACAGCTTTAGAGGAGCATAACGTGAATGTTATAGTGATAGACAAGTCAAGCGATGATACTCCAATACGTGCAGAACAAGCTGGTGCACGCGTTATATTTCAATTGGCACGAGGATACGGTGACGCCTATCTAACTGGTTTCAAATATGCAACTGGTGATATCATTGTCATGCTTGACGGCGATAGAACCTACGATCCTATGGATATTCCAAGTTTGTTAGAACCTATTTTGCGTGAACAAGCCGATTTTGTTTTGGGAAATCGATTTGCCAATTTAAAAGAAGGTGCAATGAGTTCTCGGAACAAACTCGGTAACAAAACCATAACTGCTTTTGTTAATCGTTTGTATGATCTTCAGATTTCGGATAGTCAAAGTGGTATGCGTGCATTTAAAAGAAACATGCTCGATGATGTTAATCTTGATTTAAAGGGTATGCCTTTCGCTACTGAGATGATAATTGAGGCTAGACGTGCTGGGGTTAGAATTGCTGAAATTCCAATAAGTTATTATCCAAGGGTAGGTTCTGCAAAACTGCGGGCATTTAGACATGGGGCATCAATTTTTGGTACCTTACTACGGATGCTTCGAGATTATAATCCTCTGCTCTTATTTGGAAGCATTGGTTTTTTACTCATTATTTCAGGTATTCTTGTTGGATTGCTGCCAGTTTTTGGATGGATAATTTCGAGTAGTGCAACAAATCTTACATTTACAATTTTTTCAGTACTTCTTATACTGAGCGGCTTGCAAGTATTACTTTTTGGGTTAATGGCAGATATACTTGTCAGAAAATTTCATCAATGAAAACTCTCTAACTTTGCAAAACCGAAAGTTTCACTTTTTTAACTTAGAGGGAGTGTTAACGTACGTCTAGCCATATTTGAACCCAATTGCCCGTATACTCTATATCTCCAGTGTTTTCGTTGTATCGCCAAAGTTCAAAAATTAGCCTATAGTCATTTCCTCTTTCATTGATAGATACATCTACTGGAAATTGCCAAGATTCTCCATCGCTTAGGATTTTCTGATAACTCTTCCTCGTCGAGAGGCTTGCTGGGTGGTCGTTGCTAATGTCTGTGGTTACATCGCCCAATTTAAATCTAACGACATAATATTCTGCTCTGTTCTCGTGATTCTCAACTAATACATACATGTCAATTGTCTCTCCGACATTGACTTCCTCTGGGTAATCGGTTGCGGTTTGATTCGGTCCAAGTATGCTAATAACACTGAAAGATTCACTTGGAGGACTTGTCACTGCAGTATAAAGTAACATAGACACTACAATCATTGTAGACACTGCGACTGCAATGAAAATTAGATTTTCTTCCATTCTTCTCTTTGGCATATTACTCTTCCTCCTCCTCTGCTGGTATTCCGATTTCCATTTCTAGAAATTCCTCATCTGCCTTTCTTTCAAGCCATTTCCAACCACGTTTTATAAAAATATAACTAAATATGACCACTAAGACAATAACTACAGGTATGACAATTATTTGTAGACTTCTGGCAAAACTAGCTCTTGCGTGTAAGTCGTCAGCGTTCTGTTTAACAGTTTCAGCTATACTTTCAGCCTCTACTGCTTTTTCATATGCCGTTGAATAGTCTCCTTGCCCATATGAATCCCTAGCCTCTTCCAATAATGAAACCGCAGTATTAAGTTGATCTACTAGATTTGTTACGTCTCCACCTGCCTGATCTGCTTGAGCAATGCTTTTGTATGCCATATAAATAGAATCTTGCGCTTCATTAATTGCTCTATTGGCTGAGGCTTGTGAGTTCTGAGCATATGCAGGCGATCCCGTATAGAAGACTATTAAACTTACTAAACTTACTATTATAATGAAAAGTGCTGTGTTCTTCTTCAATAGGTATCCTTCCGTGAGAACTCCTTGCTAAATTCTCATCCCGTAAGAGATTGCAACTTGCATTATAAAGCTTACTTTATTTTTTCTCTAAATCAAAGGGGTTTCAGATTTTTATTTTCCTAACCACTGTAAACCTGATTTATATACTTCACGCCAGTATTCGATAGGCTGGATAATCTCCGGTATTCTTTCTACTATATCTGATGCTAATAGTTGATATCCTTTTTCTACACATGCTAAATCTCCGGCTGCACCATTTACAAAAGCACCTGAAACTGCTGCTCTAAAAGGTGGTGTTTTCCAAGATAAAAACGCGCCAACGATACCTGTCAAAACGTCACCAGTTCCTCCTACTGCCATTCCTGGATTGCCAGTTCTATTTATTTTCACACGAATTCCATCAGAAATTACGTCGGTATGGGCCTTCAACAATATGGTAACACCTAATTCTTTGGCAGTCTCTGCTATTTTGTCCATTCTTTCTTCGATGTTTTCAGGGGGCGGCAATTCTTTTCCTGTTAGAATCTGATATTCTTTAGCA
>NZ_JAHPYX010000092.1:0-3511 GCF_019058535.1 Candidatus Borrarchaeum sp. | reverse complement strand
TGTATTAGAGTCAGGAATTAATGCGTTAACCGCATAAATATCTGCTATACCATTGAGGTAAAACTTTTTTTCCCTTAAGTCTTTCAGATTCTCTTTTAGTGTAGGTTTTATCGCTCGCATATTGGCTTCCTCCGTTTTATTACCATAAGCATTGTACTTTGTGGTGGACCTCGAAACGTTGATATCATTTATTAAGGATTTGGTCGCGCGCGATGACTAGATTAGTCTATCAAAGTCTTATAATCCAAAAAAAGTTACTAAAAAACTCTAAATTTTCAAATAAAACTCATCGGTCTCTTACTTCCCCGGTAGCGGTCATTATCTAAACGATGCAAGAAAACCAACTCTTTTCACGAAGCCTACTGCTTCATTGGTGGGTAGTTCTCTTATGTATTGATTTCCAAGAAAGAGATGGCTATCAAGAACATAGCATGAGGCCATGCCAACGGTGAACGTGAAAAAGTAAAACGCGCACCTCATTTATTCCCCCAACACGTTGGGGGGTCTTCTTGCTGAGAAATGATAAAAATAGTTGAAAAGAAAGACTAAAGCGTAAGTAAAAAATAAGCCAAAAATTATATAATACAAAAGAGGAACAGCCGTAAACGAGTTATAGAAGGAATATCCTGGAACTTCAATACCAACCAGTCTTCCTAATGCGTCAAGAAAGGGTAATACTCTTCCATTTTTATTAGGATAAAGTATAATATTTAAATAAATGTTAAGTATTGCAGAGAAAATCAAAGATAGAGAGAACATGCCAAAGAAAAATCCTCTTGCCAAAGAAATGTATTTTTCATGGAAGTCTTTTTGAATCAGTAAAAGATAGAAGACAAAACTTAACAAGAGTATTAAAGCGATTGCGAAGTTTATTTGGTTTGGAGGATATCTGGTGAATTTCTTATCGTAAAAAAGCAACAGAGATTCTACAAAAACAAAATAGAATTGTTTTGGGAGCAGAAATATCAGTGCGACTAAAGGCAAAACCGTAAGCATGATTCCTAGCAGAAATTCAGTATTAAATTCTTTGAAGAAGTTCTTTGATATCTTTGATATCGCAAGTGCGCTTGTAAGACAGAAAATTGGCAATAAAGGCGTAAGATATCTCATATTGAAACAAAATCCGCCCCACCAACGTAACCTCATTCCGTAGTATAACGCAAGTGCAAATACTGTTATTATGAAGGTAAGAGTTTCCGTTTTCTTCTTTTTATAAGAATAAAAGAACCCAAAGAAGGATAGGATGAAGAACGGTGAGGATTCTATTAACGAAGAATGATATGCAATATTCCATATCGGGTCATCGATATTTCGATAAATAAAGAAACTAGTCAGAAGTGCCATTGGTATATTTTCAGGATATAACTTCCCTGGTTTTTCAAATTCAAACCTGGGGAAAGAATATCCGGTTGCAAATGGATTATCAAAAGCAACCCAGTGATAAAATAAAACCGGTGTCACTGACAAGATTAAAATTAAAAAATAGAGCCCGAAAGTCTTTATAGAGCCTCTAAATATGTTTTCTTTTTCACTAATAAGCAAATATACAATCACTGGAATAAGGATAATAGAATCAGCGTATCTCATTGCGAAAACCAGCCCGGTTGAAAGAGCTGCAGAGAAGAGAAATATAATTTTTTCACTTGATCGAAAACGAAAGAGGCAATATAGGGTTAATGTGACAAATAAAGCGGATGGAGCATGTGCCCATATCCGTATACCGTATTCAAGAGCAAAGGTGCCAAAAATAAATAGAAGAGAACCTATTAAACCTATACGCCTATTGTAGATCAGTTTTCCTAATTCAAAAACTACCAAAGTTGTGAGAGAAAAACTAAGTGCACTAACGAACTTCATACTGAATCTAATTGACCCTCCAAATAACTTAAAGAGCATATAAAATGGGACGGCAAAAAAAGAATACCCAGGTGCACGAAGACTATAATATCGACCATCATAAAAAGTTGCACCTAGATGGTAATAACGAAAGCTAATAGACTGATTTTCTACTACTTGTAAAGTCAAGAAAAGATGGTCAGTTCCATCAACTGAGAAATCATAAGTTCCATCAGTAATGAGAAGAAGACAAAGAATCATGGATATGCTGAATAAAAATATCCCAACATATTTCGCACTAAAAAATGTGCGCAGTTTAGACAAAGTCATTGTTTTGCGAGAGAGTTCCGAGAATTTGATCCCTTCTTCAATTTGCAATTTTTGATCAGCTTGTTGAATCATAATCAATATTCAATTTATTAATGTTTTTATGTAAGCCCCTTTTAGAGTTTCGCATAGTTATTCAGACTAAAACTGGTTAATTGGTTTTCTAGAATTTGATTACGATCAAGATTGTGATGTTAGAGTATGTTAAAAGCGATTTATAAGGCCCTAACTGGAAATTATAATTAGACAATATTTTTTTAAATGAATAAAAACATCTGGTTAAAATGTGCTATAGAAAAGGCACGAAAATCGAGTAATACGCTGAATTAAATTAAATTATATTGTTTATAGAGATGTGCGTAAGATAGATAGAGTCTTACATGGAATTCTGACTTTCGGGGATGTATTTTGAAGAATACGATTCTAACAAGTATCAAACAGCCTAAAATTTTGTTATTGATTGGTATTGTAATCCTTGCGATATTGGTAAGATTACCCATGCTTGGATGGTATATTGGTGATTCAGGTTTTGTTTCAATATATTCAAGAAGTGTTTACGAAAGGAGTCTTGTAATCCGTTATAGATACTCAGGTTACGCTATGGCGCAAAAGGAAAATTATGCACCACTTTACTATTTCATAGTTGCGCTTTTCTATCATTTGTTTGGTGTCACGTATCTACATGGATGTGCTGTCACGTTTATATTCGGCGTGTTAACAGTTCCAGCTACATATTGGCTGGCTAA
Organism: Candidatus Borrarchaeum sp.; assembly: GCF_019058535.1. Lineage (NCBI taxonomy): Archaea > Promethearchaeati > Candidatus Borrarchaeota > Candidatus Borrarchaeia > Candidatus Borrarchaeales > Candidatus Borrarchaeaceae > Candidatus Borrarchaeum > Candidatus Borrarchaeum sp. Next base: position 602 of record NZ_JAHPYX010000092.1, on the reverse strand, counting down.
CAACATATATGGACAACGTGAGGGCTTAATCAGTGCTTTAGTTATTTCTATCCTTCCCTGGCATATTGTCTATTCTGGTATCGTTCTTATTGACCCTGTAGCTACATTTTTTATAACTATTTCAGTCATTACCTTCTTAAGAGCATTAAAAACCGAAAAATGGAGTGATTACATCATATTTGGATTTGTAATGGGGTTGTCATTCCTAACAAAGATTTATTCATTTATGCTTTTTCCAATTTTCTTTCTTTATTTGATCTTACATTATTTCAGTTTGAGAGAACGAGGGAAAATAATTGCTTCTTCCTTTAGAGTTAATCTAGTTTGGTTTCTTTTAGGTTCGATTTTGTCATTTATGATGCTTTTTCCATGGCTGCTCAATGTAGGTATTTTGAAACTTGCAACTCATGAGGCAATAGTTACACTGTTAGATCCATCAATTAAGATATCACCTTTATACAGCATCAATTTTCTTGCGATAGAACTGAAATTTATGTTAATCGTCCTATTTCTGGGAATCATAAAGGTATTTTATAATAAAGATGGAAAAGGCTTATTGCTTTTCATGTTAATCTTTGTACCTTTTGCGGGGTACACAGTGT
>NZ_JAHPYX010000091.1:0-2973 GCF_019058535.1 Candidatus Borrarchaeum sp. | reverse complement strand
GGTTGGAACCTCACATCAAATTCTCGTTGCCCATCCCATATAATTATGTTAGAAATTCCTAAAATTACCTATACAATTCCCGTTCTCCTCTGAAACAGTTCACAGTTCCCGTAGATCCGGTACCAACACGATACCATAGCACCTATTTGCCGTGTTTATATTCTGTCACGTCGTGGTGGAGAGGATGGGGCATCCTGGAGCACACATGGCAAGATTCCTTGATGTGACAACCTCCGCGGTGGTTCACACTGTAAACTTCGAAAATCTGGATAAGGTTGGCAAGTATTCGTAAGTTGATTCAGAAACAACGTCCCATATTCATAATAATCAATGGTTAGCGAGGTAGACATATGGGCTTTACAGAATTCTTGAAAGATATTTCGCTCATAGTTGCATCTTGCACTGCAATATATGGGATCGGTTCTTGGCATCGAGAATATAAGGGAAAGAGGCAAGCAGAATTGGCTGAAGAAGTCTTAAGCCTTTTCTATGAAGCTCGTGATGCAATAAAACACATTCGAAATCCTTTCAGTCATGCTGGAGAAGGTGCCACCAGAAAACAATCTGAAAACGAATCTGCTGATGAGAAGAAGGCATATGATCAAGCCTATGTTGTGTTTGAACGCTATAATGCAAATCTTGAACTTTTTAATAGATTACACTCATTAAGGTATCGGTTTATGACTCAGTTTGGAGAGGGCTCTGCCAAACCTTTTGTGGAATTAAGAAAAATTCTAAACGAAATTTTTGCATCAGCACAGACACTGGCGAATTTATGGGCGAAGCAACGCACCTTTTTTAGGACTGATCAGGCTTCGAAAGAGCACTTTGAATTTAAGGAAAAACTTGAGGCAATCTTTTGGGAAGGATTGGCGGATGAAGACCCTATTAATCCTAAACTGGAAAAATGCGTTCAAGATATAGAGGTGATGTGTAGGGGTATTCTGTCAGAAAAAAGCATCTGGAAAAAAATCAAAGAAAATCCTTTGTATAAAATGTTAAAACAAAAAATCGCTAACAAAGCTAATTCAGCCGACGCAAAAAACCGCGCGGCTGATTAGCAAGGTTAGATCGTTATTATTTTATCCGTATATCTCGGGTATAAAGGGGGTACCGATGAGAATCATAATCTTTGTCACAATTATAATATTAGCTTTTCCTTTCGTGCATTCTACTGCACATTCTGCATGTTGTGCATGGGATGATAGAGAAGCATGTGCAAGCTGTCCAGAGGGTTATGCATCTGGATGTGTAACTGAGAGAAATAAATGTACTTGCAATTGTGCAAAGACTGCGAATGAATTGGCAGAGAAACTTTCCCTTGGAAATAGGGAATTTCAGAACTTTATCAGTAATAATTTTGACGCAATTGTGGTTCAAACTCAGCGACAAGGCTATTACAGATCAAGTAGCTACCCAAACATCAGAGTGACTATTACACCACCCATAAATAAATGACCGAAATGGTAGGTTCATAAAAATGTGGGAAGCAATTGGATCAGTAAGCTCTGGACTTGCTCTGGCAGCATTTATTGTAGCTGCAGCTGTAACTGTTCTACGTAGGCGCCTGCTTCATAAGGAGAACCTGATTAAATCGGCACCTGAGTCGGAACGACCTTCCTTAGTGCAAGCGGCTCTTGATAGCTATTCAATAGTTACCACTGATCTTACAAAACAACAACGCTATGATCTGATTATGGAGCAGATAAGGCAACGTGCAAGGCGTTTTAGGATCACATCCGTGGTCATTGTCATTTTGGCTTTTTTAGCAGCTGCTTTGGCCGCTTACGCTCTTGGTGTAAAAAGCAACAGCAAACCTGAAGAAAAAAGATACAGTTTCGATTTCGATAATCAGTCTCTAATTTGGGCTGTAAATTATTTAGATCAAATAGCTACAGATTTCGATATTCAATTGGATCAGAAAATATTGTCCGGTGAGGTAAAGACAAGACTTTTCAGCGTTCATTTGAATGACGCCAAGTTAGAGGATATTATGGATATTTTTTGTTCAAAAGCTATCGTTGATATTCCCTTTGTTTGGGGTATAAATGGCAAAACAATCTTTATAAGACCAAATCATATAGAATCCGGTAGCACGGAGTCATTATCAGACTCGGGTAAACAAGAGCCAGCATTACGTATAGTCTTTCTTGATGGGAATGTTGCATATGTTGGGTTAACTCTATACTACCACCTTCCTGCAAAAAATGCACCTTTTGTTGCTGCAAAATATGGTAACCAAGAACAAGCTTCTAAACATCTTTTATCAATAGTTCAATCAAATGCCATTTCAGAACTTGAGCGATATTCTCTCGAAGATGCGCGTTCTATGCGAGCGGTAATTTCTGATGCTATCAAAAAGGCAAGCGAGGCCGATGTGGCAAAGACCGGTTATGATTTAGATTCAATTTTAATAAGTCAAATTACGAAGGCGCATTAGCTCTTGATCAATAAAATTTGAGTCTAACTTTTTAGGCACCGGACGCTCGATATCTCGCGCCGGTGACCAATTCGTTATGACTCACAATGTCCATCGAACCGGCAGCCATACTCTTGGCTGGCTTTTCCGGGGGCGGTGAGGACTGCAACCGATTGTTAAAGGAGCACCATATGGCTTTCCCATTTACCTATATAACTGCAATCGCAGATTATATAAGCTCGGTGAAAAGAGATACCCAGACATGGGACTTTAACTCGGATAAGAGCGCTTCACCATGGTTTCGTGGGCAGGATCGAGAGGACGGTCCACTACCAAAGCTCTTCCGGGATCCAGGGTACGATGAATTCAATCTAACACGAATGTTCAGAGAGCGTGCTGGGGCATTCGGCAATGCTCCCGAAACTGACCGTCTCGACAAGTGGCTCTTCCTGATGCAACACTATGGGGCTGCCACCAGGCTTCTTGATTGGACTGAGAGTCCTCTCATTGCGCTCTACTTTGCACTCAAACAGCATTCACTCTTGCCAATGAAT
>NZ_JAHPYX010000090.1:0-4165 GCF_019058535.1 Candidatus Borrarchaeum sp. | reverse complement strand
GTCCCGTTGGGGAATGAATGATTCAGGAAGCCAGCCTACTTGTAGGGTGGTAGTTCACGCACTCATGTTAACTGAATATCCTGATGAATTTGTCTTGTGAACAATGTGGAAAATGTTGTTTGGAATGGGGGGCTTATTTCGTTCACATAACTGCAGAGGATATTGATAGATGGATGAATGAAAATAGACAAGACATACTTCGATATATTGAATTCTTAAATAAGGATACTGCATTTGGTTGGGTAAATCCACAGAATAAGACACGTTTATCACGGTGTCCTTTTCTTTACAAGAAAGACAAATCTGAATATTTCTGTTTGATTCATAATACTAAACCGAAACGATGTAAAGACTATTCTTGCGCCATCTCAGAATAAGGATCGGTTTTTATTAAAAAATATACATCCAAAGAAGTTCTTTGCAAAACTAGAACATAGAGCTTTTTGACGTATAGTACGCATCAAAAAAAAGATGTTGTTTAAAATAGGTTTTTGCGAATAATATATCTAGATGTGCAGGCGCTGAAAATGACTATTAAAGAAAAAAGTGTCCAGAATGATAAATATATAACATGTACTTGGGACGAAGAATCAGATTGCCTTAGTTGCAAGATAAATGGAAAATTAAACTGTAAATGGGAAGTTAAGTTACTTCTAAAGGTCTATAAAATACTGTTACCTCCTATGCTATTAGGATTTCTTGGTTTTATTATTGTTGGATTAAACGTTAGTTGGATTCCGTTATTGATTAATATTATTTTTTGGATCTTATTTTTTTTCATTATTGAAATTCGTATCATTTGTAGCCATTGTCCTTATTATGCTAAAGAAGGGAAGATTCTGCACTGTCTAGCAAATCATGGGCTTCCAAAACTATGGGCATTTCACCCCGAACCTATGAATATCTTTGAAAAATTAGGGTTTTTAGGAGGAGCAGTATTTTTTGTGCTATTTCCTGTCGTGACAGATCTTTACGGTCTTTTTATATTATGGAATCAATATCACACAGTCGATATAACAATTACAACATTAACGGGGTTAGCATTGCTTAGTTCTATTGCAGGTATCTATTTTTTTATAGCTGTAAGAAGGAATGTTTGTCCGAAATGCGTTAATTTCTCCTGTCCTCTAAACAAAGTACCAAAGGAAATAGTTGACGCCTACCTTGAAAATAATCCAGTAATGAAACATGCATGGGAAGCAGTAGGATATAAATTGGGTTAGTGAACTACCATCCAACAAGTTGAATGGCTTCCTGCTTCACAGACGACCTGCAGCGTCTCCAACCATACCTTTAACAGATATCGACTTAACACAGGCTTTAAATCGGACAGTCCCTGCCCTACTGTGTCCCCTTCCAGATCCACTGGGCTTTACGGCATACAGGATTCAGAAGGGTACTCGCATGCCGACCTCTTGCCTGCAGGTAGACACAGGTCATATGTATGCAAATAGTTATTTAATAATTACAGAGACCTGGGTGAAAGTGAAACTAGTAACGCGCTTCATTCCTCCCCCCAACACGTTGCGGGGGCTTCTTGCGAAGAAATGATAACTTCCTGAAAAGTAATTATCTTTCAAAAAGGCTTAGCCACGGCTTTCTTCAAGAGGATACTTTTGATTTTAGTACCATCTTTGTTTTTCAGGCAAATTTTAGTACCATCTCACTTTCTTGATAATAAGTTAATTGTTGAAATGATAAGTTAATTTGGTTTCAGATAATAAGTTAATTACTTAATACCTTATCAAAGATAGAAGGAACATCAAAAGGATCAAAATTTGAAATGTTGTTGATAACGACACAAACATTCCCAGTTTTTCCATGAATCGAATTTGGAATTTTCAGAAGTCTTCTTGTATCTAGTGTTACCTTTCGATCTATTCGTGGATATCTGTTTATAATTATCGCTTTAGCCAGTCTTAGTGGATCAATGGATGGATATGTAGGAATAAATTGCTTGTAGTTAAACTGGCTTTCAGTTAGCACACGTTTTAGTATTTTTTTGGAATCGCCTTTTTTGAACCCCAGTTTTATTAATTCAGCTTCTGCAGTATTAAGAAAAAAGGATCTCGATAACAGAGTGAATATTCTTTCTTTCAATGATTTTGCATACTTAGGGAGCATATCTACATGAGGAGTCTTCTCTCCTTCCTTTATTAGAGTTAAATAATTAATGACCGCACTTCGCTGTCTTTGATCCAACTTTTTTGCAATGTCATCACATATCCAGCAGTGAACTCCCCTTCTCCCAGAAAAAATCCAAACTAGGTCTTCAATGCCAAAGTCTTCCCTCATTGTTGCGTCTAAAAAAATCATGGCATCTTGCGCTAATGTCCAGCATTCCTCACAAAAAGTCTTTTCGCCTTTACAGTCACATCTCCTTACTAGGTCAAATTCATCCAGATCAATATCAAAAACTAATTCTCTTGACTCCCATTGTAATCTCTGAATCGACTGTTGTTTCGATGGGCTTTCAGAGTATACCGCCCCAACATATGCTTGAAAGACACCTTGATTACCCATATAATCTACAAGCTTTCGAGGTGTTCCGAATGAGAGATTTCTTGTGAAAGTGTTGCCAAGGTCAAATCCAAATTCTCTGCGTCTAAAGGTCGACAATCCAATGATATTGATGAGAGGTGTCACATCAAAATAGTCTGAATAATATTCCTGAAGCATTGCTTTTGTAATCTTTTGTTGAGACAAGAAATCAGCAATCCTGCTTTTTTGTGATCATTTATAAAATAACAAAGACAATTTTTATTAAGATTAGAAGATAAAAAAACCTTTATGAGTTTAACTTTCGATTTTTTCAACACACTTATTGAACCTGTTGATAAAAATGTTTCTAAGAGGGCTCTTAAAGCGGTATATGATGTTGGAGTAAAATATGGACTAACTATTGGCTTTGATGAATTCATCAGTAAGGCATTAGCGCAGTGGCAGAAAGTATTGAGGAAAAGAATAGAAGAAGGTACAGAAACGCTTTATGACAGTCATCTCTTAGAAGTATTTAAAGACGTGGAAATGCAGTCCTCTAAAGCTCGTGCTGTTATCAAAGAAAGTACTTCGGCTTATTTTAAGATTCTTACAGCAAATGTCCAGCTCGTGGAAGATACTCATGAAGTAATTGAAACACTCTCTGAAACATACCGAATTGGGTTAATTAGTAATTTTACTTATCCGCCCTTTATTTATTCCCAATTAGAGACGCATAACCTGTCTGATTTCTTTGAAACAGTTACTATTTCAGGAGATCATGGATTTTCTAAACCATTCCCGATGATCTTTACTCATGCCGTTCATAGTATGAACATGAAACCACATAACGTTATTCATATTGGAGATAGTTTAGAATGTGATGTCATCGGAGCGAAAAAAGCAGGACTTAAAGCTATATGGTTTAAAAGAAATGATGATGAACAACAAAATGAGGGCGAGTATCGACCAGATCTCACAATTCATCAGCTGTCAGAGTTATTGGAAGCTAAATTAGACAGTTTGATAAATGACACAAGAAATTGTGAGTAAAAAAGCGCTTGATTTTAATATTCCAGAAATTATGAACATCGAGATGGATTGCGATAGATTATGAAAGACCAGATTCCAATAGAAGCGCAGGAATTCTTCCCTTACAAGAATCTTAGACCCTCCCAAGCCAAATTAATTAATCTCGTCAATGAAGTGGCACAAAAGGGGGGACATCTGGTTGTAGAGGGTGCCAATGGGCTTGGAAAAACTATTAGCATGCTAGTAGGAGTATTGCTTTCAGCAAAACGCGAGGGTAGAACCATAATTTACTGTTGCCGTACGCATAGACAAGCGGATCGTGTCCTAGAGGAAATTCATAAAATTCGAGAAAAAGGTTGTGAAGTTTCTGGCCTCGCAATAAGAGGTAGAAACGAGACCTGTTCAAATGAACTTGTGAAAAAATATGCGCTTGACGCAAAATCGGCTCTACTTTTATGCAAGGAATTGAAAAAAAGAAAGAGATGCGATTCTTTCGAGAAATTACAAAATGAGCCGTGGTACGTTTCAGAACTTGAACATTATTTTTTAGAAAAACCAACTACTGGTGCAGAATTTCTTGAGATTTGCCAAAATGAAGAAATTTGCGCCTATGAATTAGCAAGGCGACTCATACAAAAGGTAGACATTATAGCGT
>NZ_JAHPYX010000089.1:0-8817 GCF_019058535.1 Candidatus Borrarchaeum sp. | reverse complement strand
GTCCTGGTATGGCATTAGCCTTTGGTACTTCAGGCATTGGAGCTCATCACAAAGAAGCTTGGGTAATTATGTTTGAATTAACTGAAATGAAACGTGAATCATATGACGCGAAGAAAGCTGAGAAGGTTATTGAACTTCAAAGAATTCGCGGAGGATTGTTCGAAGGACTAATTAGTTGTAGATTTCCTTGGATAGAAGAAGGATTTGAGTTAGAAAACTATCTAAATTATTTTGAAGCAACTACTGGCATTAGCTTCTCATTCGATGATTTTTGGGAGATTGCTGATAGATATTATGCCTTAATGCGGGCATTTTTAGTTAGAGAATTTGCAGAAGAATGGAATCGCAGAATGGATCATCCACCTGCAATGTGGTTTAAGGACCCAATCCCGAACGGTGAACTTGCTGGAAAGATCCTGGACTTGCAGAAATATGATGAACTTCTATCAGCTTACTATGAATTGAGAGGATGGGACGAGAGAGGAATACCTAAGAAAACTACTTTTGAAAAACTCAAAATTATTGATGTCTCAAAGGAATTATCGAACTTCATCAATCTATCATCCTAATTTTTTAAAGAAATTTGCATGAAGAAAAATAACTTTTCTTTTTTTTTAAGCTGCAAAAACAAGGATAAGAAGAAGGTAGCGGTTATCCGAAAAAGAGTAGAAGGGATCTTGATGACCGCTACCATATCTTATTTCTTATCGCGCGCACTACATGGGGGGCAAGAAAATTGATAGCACTATTCAAATGCTATTCAAGTGCAATTAATTTACTATTCGCATGAATAGTATAAAAAGATTTCTGTTTTTGTGTTATTCTCGTCATTTTTTTGCGAACATCACAATTTTTTAGAACTTTGGAACCTTAATTATGTATTTTTTTTTGCGAACATCGTAATAAAGTTTTATAATCAGATTTCAAAAAAAATTTGTCATTATAATCTAAGAAAAAGAAATGACAGGAAAGTTCGAAAGAGCGAGAAAGTCTTCAGAAAATTAAATGTCTGTAGGTTGAATGTAGCAATCAATTGCATTCAGACGAAGAAGCTGTCTTAGAGTGAGTGCTAAGTCCTCTTCATTTAGTGCATCAACACGCGAATTTAATTCGGCAAAATTGACTAAATCTGTACGTAACACAGATATAGCTTCGTCAACACCTTCTTCAGTGATTGTATCATAGCTATTGATAAAAATCTGAACAGAAGCTGATTTTTTCTTTTTCTCATAAATTACTGCGCCTTCTTTGCCTACATGCCAGTAGAATTTTTCTTTCTCATCTAGAAGATATTTAACATCTCCAATATCTTCAACTTGTTGAAAGATTAGATCTTGGAAGTTCTTTAAAACTATGTCGCCGACTTCTGCAATTACAGCTTCCTCAAGAACATCCTTTTTGAACTCTTCAGCTAAACGGGCTTCTAGTTCAAATACTGTTTCTGTAAGGATAGTTCCAAACCTCTTGCTCTCTAATCCAACTAAAAGTACGCCGATAACGTGTGCTCCGTATCGAAAAACTAGGAAACTGTCTCCATAATTCATAGTCATCTCGTTTAAACCAGTTTCTACATCTGAAGGAAAAGTTGTTTCAACGACTTTAGAAACAGTCTCTACAAACCCACTGATTGTATCAGCATCTATAGATCCATTTTTTATCAATTCTTTCCAAACTAAAACCCGTTTTGTCCTTGAATGAAGAAAGAAGAATGATTGTAGCATATAATCCCTCATTGGTACATTGTTTAATATAATGCAATATATGGGATATTTAACTGTAAAAAGATTTCGTCTTTAGCAGAATTTTTAAATTGTTTTTGAAAAACGGTTTCCATCTATGAAGAGCACAAGATTTAACCGTCATTTTAAATAACTAATTCACTAGTTTAAAAAAACTCAAACTCATGAAGGTAAAACATAAAACAACTAAATAGTGGTATATATCACGCATTTTTTTAATTTAGTGGGGTATCAACAGCATGGATACAGGAATAGATGCACGAAAATGGATTTACGTGCTATTTGTAGTAGGTTATATTCCTGCTGTTTGGGTTTTATTGCCAGGTATCCCTACAGGCGATGATACGAGTACTCACTTATTCTTTTCTATATTTATGATCAATGAACTAAAAATAGCAGGTCATATGCCCGCATGGTTTCCCTATTGGTATTGTGGTATCATTGCATTCCCGTTTTACGAGCCAGGATTTCCTTTAATTGTTAATGATTTGCATTTATTCTCGGGGATAAATCCTTTCCTATCTTACAAGATGTTTGTATTTTTTTCCTATGGGTTAGTAAATTTTTCATTATATATTCTAGCACGTAGTTTTGAATTAGACGAGAAAACTACAGCTGTAACATTATTGTTCTTTCAACTTACGAATGGTTTCTTTTATCAAGTGATAAGAATTGGTGGGTCAACAACAGCAATTGGGTTATTCTTCTTGTGTACGTATGTAACGTTTTTGAAGAAGATGAAGGATGAAGTCTCACAAGAAAGCTACAAATCTACAATTCTGTCGGGAATTTTTCTTAGTGCAATTTTCCTTACTCATTATACCACTTTTTTTGCAGCAATTCTTTTATTCACGCTATTTCTATTGATCAACAGAAATATTTCGATATTGAAGCATATACTAGGCAGTTTTCTCATTTTCGTTGTTTTTTCGTCACCTATATTCGTTTTATTGATTCCGCAGTTAGGAATTGCGAGATTATCTTATTATCTACCCCCTGCATCACCTCTGTTTCTAGTTCTAAGAAGTTATCCTGCTTTTATTATAGGGGGGTTAGGTCTAATTCGTCACTTCTTGGGTGACAAGAGACTCTTAAAACTTCCCTGGCAAATAATTGTAGGCCTATTTGTGATAATAGCAGGACTTTTGTTATTCGTAAATGAATTATCTATTTTAAACAGATTCGTCACTTACGGAATGGTAGCTACGGTTTTAGGATTACTTATGATTGGCAAAAATGAGATGAACATTCCTCCTAAACTAGTTGAATTTGGAACGCTTTGGCTAATAGCATGTAGCATTATTTTTTTTGGTAGTCATTTACCATTAACTCCATACTGGCCTGAATTGGCGGAGATTTTAATTCAGAGGAATTTATCAAATAGATTCGTTATTTATGGATCACCAATTGCTGCACTATTTGGAGGCGCAACTATTTCTCACAAACTAAATTTCAAATTGTCAAAAAATTGGAGAAAAGAACAGTTTTTACCATTTGTCATAATGGGTCTGGTTATTTCTACATCGATAGCTATTTGGGTACCATCGCTTCCTACTGGAAACGAAGTAATTCCACAGGGCATTATTGACTACTTCAATGAACAAAATGATGAAGGCCGAATCCTTTTAGCAGGATGTGGTAACCACTTTCAATTATTGCCCATTTACACAGGAAAATCGATTTTTCAAGGACATCGGCCAGAATCCGCCCAATTAGATATTTTTAAAGAGGCGGCAACTGACGTGATGGGAACTTATTCGAAGATTATTGAAAATGCAGAGTTATATGGGATTAAATGGATAATTGTTGGAACCTGGGAATTCTTCTTATTGGTGGATTCATCACAAAAATTCAGCGTCGTTCACGATGAATTTGTACAGAAAGGCGATAAGATAATTGCATATCGAATTTTTAAGACAGATGCAAAGATTTCCTTCTTAGACGTACAGCCCTCAAGTTTACAAGACAGATTTACATATGAGCGATTAAATGTACACGAAATTAAAATTGCAGCACACAATGTGGATACTCCAGTGAAATTACTTGTAAAAGAAGCCTACACCACAGATTGGAGCGCATATGTAGATGGGAGTGAGGAGATTAAACTATCCCAGAATAATGAAACAGGTTTTATTGAATTTGAAATTCAGAAACAGGGCTCATATGAAGTCATATTGGTATTTTCTCTTTCATTGATAACTTCATCTTGATTTAAACAGAAACTCTAGATATGAGAAAAGACTATTTTGGATAATTAAAAAAAGAAAATACTTGCTATTAAACTTCTTTTTCGGCCTCTCTTAGTACAATTAACGTTTGTTCTTCTTCAGGGGCTACAAGAATGTTCCCCTCTTGCGTATCTAAAATCAGGAAGTTGTAGCTTTCCTCGCCGAGAGCCTGAACAACTTGTGACGTTTTTTTAACTAATGATGTAATTAATGCCGCAACCTTTTCTGTTTTCTCCATATCTATCGTTGAGCTGATAGGTAGTCCCTCAGAGCTTGTTACTATGACACCTTTCACGCCTTTGAATGACGCTAATTTCTTTTTAGTGCTCTCAAAATCATCCTGAGATATCATCAAAAGTCACATCCCATAAGACTAAAAATGTGAAATACCTTCTGGCTAAATAATGATTCGGTCACTTAAAAATTTTCGTAATACTCTTATCTGTTAATCTTAACAAATATGATTATAAGCGATCATATTTCTCACAAAAAGGTAGAGCAAAATTGAAACTAATTATTTTTGATGTTGAAGGTGTAGTATTTGATGATTACTACGTACTTCATGTTGCCAAGAATTTAGGGCCTCTTGTATTCTTCAAATTCCTACTATATGCAGCTATCTATAAGCTTCGGATTATTGAGGTCGAAGACGCATTCAAAAAAATCTATAGAAGTTTTAGAGGTGCTCCTAAATCGGTTTTCATTCATAGTTATAGCATGTTAAAAAAAATGGATGGATGGAAACAGACTGCAGAGGCCTTAATTCGAAATGGTAACCTTATTGCCTTTGTTTCAATTGGGTTTCCAACCTTTCTTCTCCGAAAATTAGCAAAAGAGATACATACAGAGACGAATCTTGTTTTTGGCGTAGATTTGGAATTTGTCGATGGGCATTTTTCAGGAAACATCTCGGGTGAAGTGACAAATTGTGGTGGTAAAGCTTTTATTGTTGAAAGTATGTTAACTCAACTTAATTTGACTAAGCAAAATGTTGTTACTGTTTCAAATGACAGAAATAACATCTGTATGTTTCAATATGCGAATCTTAACATAGGTTTTAAGCCAGATCTGAAGTTAAGACGCATCGCAGATGCATTAGTCGGTGAAAAAGACATTGAACTGATCTTGCCCTATATCATAAAAGGCTATGAGTTAAAAGAACGTGAGACCCCGATTAAACTTGTAAGAGAAGTTAAGAGACAATTAGTACATATGTCTGGCTTTTTTGCAGTTTTTTTGTGGATAGTTTCTCCGCTGTTGTCGTTTGCGATTTTATTTTCTTTGATATTTTCATACATATTCTCAGAATCTCTTCGAATGGATGGATTATACATCTTTCCAGTTGAACGAATAGTCCGGACGCTAGGCAGGAGAGAAGAACTTCATTTGTTTGTTGTGAATCCACTTTATTTAGCAATTGGAATTCTGCTTCCACTACTTCTTTTTGTTCCTCCAATTTCATTTGTTGCAGTTACTGTTTTAGCGTTTGGTGACAGTATTTCAACTATCGTTGGAATTAAACTTGGACGGCATCATATCCCTTATAATAAAACTAAAAGCCTTGAAGGAAGTATTTCAGGGTTCATTGTTGCTTCTATTATGTCGTCCCTCTTTATTTCACCCTTGTTTGCTATAATTGCAGCTTTGAGTGGAATGATAATTGAGTCTTTGCCAATTCCCGTTAATGATAATATTTCCATTCCATTGAGCATAGGGATTATTTTGACTGTCTGGATGTTGGTGTTCTAGTAGAAAAGAATTTTTCATTAAATCAATTAATTCGTCTTATTAAAGTTTAAAATTCTTCACCCGATAGAATTCTTTCCTTATGAAAGGAAATGAATTTTTTAAGCCATTCTTGGCTTTCTTGTGTATGTTGGATAAATTCTATCAGACTTGTAAGACGTTTAACTGTTTCTTGATTCACATTATGCTCTATTTCGCACGCATCTCTCTCTGCAACTTCATCATTAATTCCTAACAATTGTAAAAATGCTTTTAGAATATCATGACGTCTTCTAACAATTTCCGCGATTTTGGTTCCCTTTTCAGTCAATTTAATGGGGCTATACCTTTCCTGAGTAACAAAACCTCTTTTTTTCAACTTTTGAACCATTTCTGTGACGCTGGCAGGGCTTATACCTAATTTTCCTGCGATATCGGAAACACGTGCTTTCCCCTTTTCACTTATGAGTTCCAAAATTACCTCAAGATATTCTTCTTCAACTTTTTTCCGTCCCGTCATTTTTCTCAAATCCATTTTTAGTTTTTGACTCAGGACTTTTCTAAAAGATCTTCAAAAACCTTAATGGTATTAACATCGACATCGATTACAGTAGGACGTTGAGAGGATATTGCTTCTTTTAGAGCTGCTTTAAAACTACCAACATCAGTAGGATCAACTTTGATACCGTCTGCTCCGAAACCTTCTGCAATTTTGGCGTAATCGGTCCTCGTTAGATTGACTGCACGAATTTTTTTATCATACTCAAGTTGTTGAAATTTAATTAAACCGTAAGCTGAGTCATTGAAAACTATCGTGGTCATTGGTAACTCATAACGAACCAATGTTTCTAGATCACACATCACCATGGAAAACGCTCCGTCTCCGGTAAGTGAAATCACTGTTTTTTCGTTATTCTTGTCGGCAAATTTTGCACCAACTGCAGCTGGAAATGAAAATCCCATCGGATAGAAACCACCTGGAAACAGCCATGCTCCAGGTTTTGAGCTTTTTATTTTTAAATGTCTCACTGCAAGGAATGCATGTATACCAACATCCAAAGACACAACCGAATTTCTATCTAAAACATCATTTACTGTCTCGATGAGATCTAATCCTATATTTTGAATTCTGAGACGATTGAGAGTCTTGCTCCAGTTCTTTTTAAGTTCTACAAACTTAGCGTGTTTTTCTGTTTGTTGTCTTGAGGGAATCGATTTTATTATTTTTTGAAGTGTTAATCTGAGGTTACTGCTAACAATTTCGTAAGAAGAATCATATTGGGACTTGATTTTAAGAGGGTGAGTGCTAATAAAGAAAACATCCCTCGAAGGAAGAGGGAAACGCGGTGCCAGTTCAAAATCATTTGCTCCTACCACTATCACTAAATCGGATTGTTCTAACACCCAATTAGCATGAGGTGATGTTAATGTGGTTTTCCATACTTTTGCAACTATCCCACCAAAAAGTAAATCATCTGGATGAAGAATGCCCATTGCATTTCGTGTACATAAAACTGGCATTTGTAAGCGCTCAGAAAGTTGAGAAATCTCTTGAGAACAGCCTTGCAATTTAGCCTCCCATGCACAAATCAAAACAGGAAATTCCGATTTGTTGAGTAGTTTTACTAATTCTGATGTATCAGCATTTTCAGTTTCATCTTTTTGTTTCTCCTCAGATGGATGGACATTTTCAATTTCTTTTCTTTGGAGGTCCATCGGAAAATCAATATGCACTGGACCTGGTGGACTGCTTGCTGCCAAAGTAAATGCATCGTCAAAATAGGGTTGAATTTGGTTACCGTCAGTAATTCTAACGCTTTTCTTTGTGATGGTTTCAAAAATCCGCGGGTGATCCAAAAACTGAGGATACGGTTTACCAAAATAAGACAACGGCATCTGCCCCGTTATTGCTACTAATGGGTGATGACATTGAAAGGCATTGGCTACACTAATTACAAGGTTCGCTGCACCCGGACCTCCCCTAACGAATGTAACTCCCGGTCTCTGTTTCGCAAGTCCGTATCCTGCTGCCATAAAACCAGCACATTCTTCATGGCGAGTTGAAACAAACTCTACATCTTCTAAATCTTCAATAACTTCCATGACGTCTCCGCCTGGAATCCCAAAGAAATAATCAATATCATGTTTAACTAAGCTCTCCTCAAATATTTTTGAACCACGTTTCATTTTACCTCACCTTATCACATGATCATTCCTAATATCGTCAATAAATAAATGGAACGCCGAGATCCTCAAGTTCTTTACGTGTTTTGCTGTAAAGCTCAAAATATTCAGACGAAGGTTTACATTTTCGTATATCATAACATTCTCTAAAACTTTTTCCTAAAGGAGCATTTTCGATGTTTTCTTCATAGGTCTTAAGAAGAGTCAGAGCAATATCATTTGCATTTTCTCTAGAGAACATCTCTTTTGCAGCACCACATCCTACTTCTGAAGCCATCCTTGCCTCCATTGGTGTTGCGTAGTTTTTGTGTAAATTCTTAGCCACGGCAATTTCCCAAAGATTGGCGCCAGAAACAACTGAAACAAGACCATGGGTTGCAGCCTCTCTTAATACCATTGGGGTACAAGGCCCAGCAGCTGTAAATCCATTTGATAAAGAGACTAAATTGCTGTTACGACATAACGCTTGATAAGTTGTTGAAATCACCCATAGAAGTTCACGCATGGTATTGGATATGTATTTTAAGTGAATAGGGAAATAATTCATAAAATGAGCTTGGTTCACAACTAATCCTTGTAGATGATACGCAATACCAACAATGGCTGTTCCCTCTGGTCCTCCTGAATATCCTCCTAGAAGTGGACCTGTAAGAGCCCCTACAAAGCAACCGTAAGTATGAAAATGTACCATTTTGTTCAATAATGAGTTATTCACTTTCAATTCAGTCACACTGGCAACGAAGCGACCATCAGTCAATCTCTCTCCCCATTCGGAATTACTAGCTGCAATTTGAGCAGCGTCAGATTCTGCAGTTCCTACGCTTTTGAGGAAAATACCTGGTCTTCCAACTCTTCGTGCTGCTTCTCGAAACATCATAGCATGGGCAACAGAACCCTTTAATTCAGAAGGAAAACCAGAGCGGATGGGCATTCCTTCAACC
>NZ_JAHPYX010000088.1:0-19137 GCF_019058535.1 Candidatus Borrarchaeum sp. | reverse complement strand
CTGAAGGAGACATCACTCAGGCTAATCTCCTACCCCTCTACAGAGACTTTTTCAAGTCCCTTCCGAAAGGGAGGGGTAGTTGACCTTTGTGAAATTGGATTTGATATATTAGTTTTTCAAGCATTTATGCGTTTCTATAAAAATAGTCATTGAAATAAACTCATGTAAACACAACTCCTCGTATGAGATGTGATTTCTGCCGATTCAAAAAAAACAGGAATTAATGACCTTGTAATGGAATGAAATCAAGTGAATTTAAAATCTCTTTCCGAATATTGTTGAATTCTAGACTAGTTCTCTCTCGAGGATACTCTAAAGGAATTGTTACAATCTTTTTAATGCACGCAGGTCTCTTTGAAAGAACGACAACACGATTTGCCAAAAAAACAGACTCATCAATATTATGTGTTACAAAAAAAATCGTTTTTTTGAATTTTTTCTTGATTCTAAGTAATTCTGATTGCATATAATTACGCGTTTGTGCATCTAGGGCAACAAATGGTTCATCCAAGAGGAGGATAACAGGATCTACAATTAAAGTTCTTGCAAAGGCAACTTTTTGTTTCATTCCACCACTTAGATCCTTTGGGTACGTTTTTTCAAAACCAGCTAATCCTATCCATCGACAAAGATCATAAATCCGTTCTTTATGATTTTGCGGTGCCTCTTTTGAAATTTCAAGACCCAAAGAAATGTTTTCGAAAACATTGCGCCAAGGCAACAAAGATTCACCTTGAGGTACATATCCGATCTTATTTGCGGGTACTGATATTTCTTCGCCATCAAGTAATATGCGCCCCGTATCTGGTTTCTCAAGACACGCCATAATACGAGTAAGTGTAGTTTTTCCACACCCAGTAGGTCCAACAAGGCAAACGATTTCTTCTTTAAATATATTGAAAGAAATATCCTGAAGTATTTCTAATGACTGAAATGTTTTTGATATGCCTTGAACTTGGATTTTAATAGACTTCAATTTTTTCTCGCCACTTAAACAATTTCTTTTCCAAGAAAAGAATTATGTAATTGAGAAGAATTCCAAAGAAACCAATTGTAAGCATTCCTGCAATCATAGAGGGATATCGTCCTATTTCTGCCATAAAAAGTACAAGAAATCCCAGTCCAAGAGGGGGATATTGTCCAACCATCTCGCTAGCGATTAGACACATCCAGCCAACGCCTACACCAATACGAAATCCTGTAATAATATCTGGTAGTGATCCTGGGAGGATAACATAGCGAATTGTTTGTAGATTTGACGCTCCCATGCTTTTTACAACTTCTACGAAAGTTTGAGACGTTCCTTTCATGCTAGAATAAGTATTTAGAAGAATTGGAAAAAATGCGCCTAACCAGATAATAAAAGCATGACTAGTAAGGCCAATACCAAATAGAATGATAGAAAAAGGAATCCAAGCTATTGGAGAAATCGGTCTTATTACTTCCACAATAGGAGAAACAAAATAAGAGACTCTTTCCGAGAGTCCTATGATTATTCCTAAAGGGATACCAATAATCACAGCAAAAAATAGGCCAATAGCAATTCTAATTAGGCTTGCAACGCTATGATGGAACAATGTATAGCCAAAAACATCTCCTTCAACGGATAGACGCATAAATGCTATTGCCACCGCAATTGGAGACGGTATATATGCAATACTAAGGATATACGAAACAACATGCCAGAAAATCAATGCAATTGCAATTGAACTCAAAGTATAAATTACTCGTTCGAAACGAAAGAAGTTCATCATCTACACACTTAATCTAAGATGAATAACGCAATTTTTTATATTTTTTTCATTAAAAAAAGTTCATTATGTGCATAGACGATTCAAGCGTCTGTTATCAGTAGATAAAGTCCCTGCCAAGTTATTGGGTAATTTAAAGTTGCTCAATGAGACTTGTATCAATGAATGAATCCATAAAAAGATCTACGTCCTCTACTTGTGTACTATCAACGTAGCCATACTGTATAAGTTTCTCTAGGTATTTTGTCATGCTTTCTTGGTCAGGGTAGTAATTATATTCGATATTTTTCATAGCTAAAACAACAACGTCCTGATCTACTCCAGTCCATTGCGCACCAATAGAGGCAGCTTCACTTGGGTTTGCTTTAATCCAGTTTGTTGCATTTACATGAATTTTAACGATCTTTTCGACGATATCGCGATGATCTCTCAAAAAATCGTCTCGTACAGCAAGAACACAACATGGATGATTTTTCCAGATTTCACTACTTTTCACTAGATACTTTCCACTTCCCTCTACAACTGTTTTAGCAGGATATGGTTCCCAAGCAATAAATGCATCAACACCTCCATGCTCTAATGTTACCTGCATATTCCAAGGACCTATATGAGTCATATTTACTTCGTTTATATTTATTCCAGATTGTTCTAATGCCATATTGAGTAAGATATTCTGAACTGTTCCATATCCTGGGATTGCAATAGTCTTCCCCTTTAAATCAGATATCGAATGGAGCGATGAGTCTACAGGTGCCATGATGGCTGATCCATGGTAGTTTACAGCAGCTATAATTCTTATGTTAGTCTCAGCATTTATCCGTTTTAATATTGCAGGTGCAATACCTAGATAGCCGATATCTATTGATCCTGAAGTGAAAGCGTCCATTTCCTCTACACCATTACTGAAAAATGATGTTTCGATGTCTAAACCTTCGTACCAGTCTTTTTCTGAGGCAACGAAAAATGCCAAGTGATGTAGATCTCCACGGAGGTATCCTATTTTAATCGAATTCTCAGATTTAATGAAATCTGAATAAACAACAAAAGATCCAATTCCTATACCAAGAACAAGAACTATAACTAAAAGAGCTGCCATTTTTCTTCGGAAAATATTTTGTAATACCAAAACAATTGCTCCAGATTGCTTATTTCCCTTTTATTTAATGTTCTTACTTTTTTTATCTGTTCATTTGCTGCCTAATAAAGTCAATATATTGAGGTGTAGATACACCTAATTATGTTTAGTCCTAAAGAAAATTAACTTATCGGTAGTCACAATTCTCAAAATCTGAATAATACGTAAATCTTTAAAATTGTGTCACCAAAATCATTTAAACTTATTTTTTGATTGCAAAATTTTATATGCAAGGAATTAATTAATTTCTTAGTTACAACAGTTAATGATTGGGGGATCTATACGAAATCAAATGGAGACGATTTTGACATCGATACAGAAACGCTTTTTACATTACTAGGCGAAAGTGGCGCAAACCTCCTGGTTATGATCGGTATAACACCCAACAATATTGACGGTCTACATATTTCAGGTCTCCCAAAGAATGTAATCCGAGCAAAACTTAATGCCATGAAAGCTGCAGGCTTGATTCAAGAAAAAGGAAATGAAAATACGTTTTTTTTAACAAATCAAGGAAAAGTTGCATTCAAGTCCCTGTTAAAGCTATTTGAATTCTAGTTTTCCAAAAAGAGACTCTTATATGTTGATTTATTTAGTGAAAGGGGCACGAGGTAGCTCACTAGAGATCATCTAGGATCTGCTGAACAATATGTTGAAATGTTTTTTCTACCCCTTCACCAGTTTTAGATGATGTTTCAAAGACTTTTGCACCAGTAAGTCGAGCAAAATCTAAGGCTCGCTCCATTGACGTCTCACGAATACTTTTCAAATCGGCTTTGGTTCCAACAACTGCAATTGGTACTTTTCCAACAAAGCGCCATACTATCTCAGCCCATCCATGTAGATTCGTCAGGGTTTTTTGCCGAGTTAGGTCGAAAGCAAGGACAGCGCCATTTGCTCCTTTACAGTAAGTAGTTCTTACATCTGCAAAGAGTGGCTGGCCACCTAGATCCCAAATGACGAGTTTTACTAGCTCATCGTTGATACTAATCATTTTTGTGCGAATATCTGTGCCTATCGTCATCATATAATCCATTCTAAACATATTATCGACATATCTTTTTACTAAGCTAGTTTTTCCAACTGAAGGATCTCCTAAAAGGACAATTTTTAGTAAATAGCGAGCTTCTTCTTCTGAGTCAAAATATTGCGCTTGTACCATCGATAATCAACCATTTTTTCATTCATGAACGTTCTAAATTAACTATTTCAATACATTTCTATGAGTTTAATCCATTTTCAGAATTGATAAAGATCGTTAATTAACGCATATGCTAAATTGAACGATTATATTTTGAAATGAACCATTTTTACTTCAGATATACCCGGTATATTTGAGAAATATTTTTTAAACTCTTCTAACGGCATCTTGAGGGGGTCTATTTCAAAGTACCCCTCATAAAGGCATTCTTTCTCGCAAAAACCAGTTGTATAAAGAGGAGTGATTTCATGTGCCCCTAAAAAACTACCTAAGCTGCTTAAGAATTCATGACTAAGGCTATCTATTTTTGCCTCAACTTTGTAGATATCTGAAATGTCAGTGAAAAAAATTCTAAGTAGGTCATTTGTCGGGGAATAGATGATTACTGCATTTTTCTGAGTTTGAGGGCCAATTAATTGCATAAATTCAGAAGGAATATTTACTTGAGTATCTAGATCAATAACTTGTGCAAATGTTACTGTTTTGACCATAGACCTCACCAAACATGATTTCTCAAAATTTATGATTTTTCAGAGAAATTTTTTTTTAATTGACATAAGAGTGTTATTTGATGCATTAAATTGCATTTTATCATTTTTTTTCCCTTTAGATAAATGCAAATTGTTTTTATACTTATGAATCTTACTTTTAATTTGTTCTGATTGTAAATCTAATCCTAAATAGTCATAACATCTTACTGCATACTCAAAAGAATTAATTGCTTTGTCATATTGTTTTAATTTTAAATATTCCATTCCAGAACTTACAAATAACTCAGCCGCCAGTTTTAAATGTTCAAATTGCTTCTCCTTTTGATCAAGTGAATTAAAACAGGACGCTATATATTTTGCACAAAGACCTGCTTTAAAATAATTAGCATTGTTAGTAAAAGTGGTTAATGCTTCATAAAAACAGGAGAGTGCATTATTTACAAGATGTGAATGATGATTTGATAATTTAGCGGCTTGACGATACATTTGACCTGCTTCAAAGAAATTTTCCAAAGATAACCATAGTTCTGCGCCCTTAACAAAATATTGTGCAGCCATATCAACGTTATTATTTTCTAAAAAGAGTTTTGCTAAGTAATTAAAACATTTTGCAGCATAAACATATCTCTTAGCTTTGACACTGAATTCAGCTTCGTTCTGGTATACTTTGGTATTTTTCATTGCTGGTTTCACTAAATGCCTTTTTAAGAGTTTTATTACTTTTTCAGTAATTTAAACTTATGAAAAAAACCTCCGCAGATTGAACTTGTTAATAGTCAAGGATTTTCTGCTAAGTCATTTTCATAAAAGGATTTTAGATTTTCATTCCGACAAAATTAAGTAATAATTCTGATGAATACATTTTCAGTAATTTAGTTAAATTATATGATGATGTAGCAGAAATTATGATATTTTTAAAAGAAAGATTATTCTATGCATAAGAACATTTTCGATTTTGTTTGCCTTTGTCTATCTATTCGCGATGGAGTAATATAAGTTGAATACAGAATCTAAATCCAAAAACGAAAAAGATTTTGAAATTATGATTGATTCTTCAGTTAGAAAAGACATTATCAATGAATTAAATAAACGAGGCATTATTCTAGAAGTAAAGTCTTTAGAACCAGTTCAATTCATAGTTTCGGAAGATATTGGGGGCTTCATTAAAACATTTCAAGAGTTTCACGAATCAATTAAAACGCGTAATATCTTTAAAAATGCAGAATTGCTAAAAAACCAATTTATAAGGCCTATATTTATCTTAGAGGATGATGACAGCAAAGATTTGGAGCGGAATATCCTTCTAGAGACATTGGCTACACTGTTTATACACCTCGACATGCCTGTAATTTTCTCTCGAAATACGAAGGATACTGTTAAACTTCTTTTAACGATCATTCGACGCGAAAAAAACGATAGAGTTACTCGTGTTGCAACTCGCATGACAAAAGCACCAACAGAGATCTCTGAGTTACAAAATTACATTCTAAAAGGCATCCCTAGTATCAATGATGAACTTGCAAGAAAATTACTGATCAAATTCAAGACATTTGAAAATTTAGTGACCGCAAAACCAGAGGCTTTCATGGAAGTAAAGGGGATTGGGAAAAAATTGGCAGAGAAGTTGTATGCCGTTTTTAATTCATTATATATAGATCTGATCAATGAAAAACAAAATAAAGAAATTGAGAAGTAATCTGGTTTTGAAAGAATGAACATCTAATTTTAGATAAAATAGCAAGATGATCGTTCTTCTTCATCAGTTTTCTCTCTAATGGACTCAACAAGTTTTTCTCGTATAACCTCTTTTTCTCGTGCTTCTTCAATCATATCAGAAAACTTATCAAGATCGAGGTCAAGCTTATAAAGGTTTATTAGTTTTTTTAACACATTTTGAGCTGCAATCGGGTCTACTGGGGCCTCAGAATAGAGCCTTCCTAACATTCCAAATGACTTAATATCCCTCTCAGCTGCAAGAGCAGTCATAACACCAACAGCGCCTGTAACTTGACCTGAAGACAACATCTCTACATCATACTTTTCAAGAAATGTAGCATCATCTTCTGAAAAGACAAAAGCAGCGACATCTGGTCCATTTTGGGTGCGTAAACCACCAATTGCGATGACTGTATCAACATTAGTTTCTTGAGCGACATCTAAAACAGTTGATATCACCTGTACCATGCCGCATGAAAGTGGTTGGCAGTCTCCTGTAAATAGAAGAAAATTAGGTTTTGTGTCATTTACTGCATAAATCTCGCAACGAGTAAGTCTTCCTAAACCTCCTTTATCGAGGAAACAGATACTTGGAAAAAATGAACTATAAATTCGAACTACTTCCTCTGCAAGAAGCTCTTCGATAAGATAGGCTATCGTCATCTTTCCTACCATTCCCATTCCAGGTAAGCCCATCAAAAGAATAGGTTTGTCAAGTTGAAGTTTTTGTTCTCCATTGACATATCGAAGAAAAATTCCATTAGAGCAGTCCATAAATTTTCACCGATCCTTTCATCATAGACATGTATTAACAAATATTGACAACTATTAAAACATATCTATCCACCCACTAGTTTAAGTAGGTGGGTGATGTCCCCGCTATGACAGCTGAAAGGCGTGTAGAATCAGATTCCGTAAAATATCTAGCTGATGGCGTAAGGTATCATCTTGTGGAAGTTTGAGTGAATAAGTTTGCGTCAAAGAGGTCATTACTGGGAACATTCCTCCACGACGATAGCAGTGTGTGAGTCCAGTTAGTTACTGGCACATATACTCTTGAGAAATCGCTACAAAAAGACAGCGTATCTTTCAGTGAGTAATAGGTGAACCCACATACATCAACCTGCTATCCTGAAATAAATATTTCAATAGAACAACGAAAAACAACTCGTGAACTACCTCATCCTGACGGATGGGGCTTCCTGCGAGTCCTCCTAACTCCCTACTGCGGGAGAAACTTTCGTTTTACATTTGGCTGTGTGTCGCAGATTATCGAGAAACACCCGATAGCCCGTCCACTTGGCATTTTGTGATAGGTAACGTTTCATCAGGATGATCGCACTATTTTTATCCCTTTCTATCACGTTACCACAGTCACAACTCATAATTCGTTTCCAAATTGGCATTGAATGCAGTTTTCCGCACACCCAGCATGCTTTAGTCGAGTTTCGTTCGTCAATTTCTATTGTCCTTTTACCTACTCGCCTCGATTTGTAGGTTAGAAAATGCACGAACCGTCCCAGCGCCCCGCTGTTCTGCGTGGCGCGGTTTAACCCATGTCTAATGTGTTTTGGCACCTTATTCGAATGTGCCATGTGTTTAACTTCCAGTTCGCCAATAATAATGGTGTTGGCTTTAGTGTTTTCCACCAGTTTCTTGCTGAGCTTATGTTGGAAATCACGCGTCTGATTATCACGCTTTCGCTCGTATTTGTGTTTGATCTCGTTTAGCAGTTTCCACCGGTTGCTGAATTTCTTGCATTTGTCCTTCCGTGATTGTACTTTGGCTATTTTCGGATTCCAATATTTGTCTGGGCGCTGATTTTCTACCACCAAGAACTTACCCTGGGAATTGACTGCCGTAACGATGTGGGTAATTCCTAAGTCTATGGCTTGGTACAGACCGTTATCCACATAGCGGGGTTCTTCCAACTCATAAGTGATAGTCACAAAATATTTACTTCTGTATGAAGAGATGGCGACCTGTTTTACCTGCTTATCGTCAAAAGAAAATTTGTCCGGGATGACAAACACCAAAGGTACATCATTGTATTTATGGGAAAAGGTAATTTTTCCAGGTTCGAGCTTGAATCCCGACTGGTTATACATCATCGTGGTGAAGTACTGTTTTCCTTTGAATCGCGGGGGACAAGCATCGGCGCACCCATTTTTTCGAAGGGCAAAAAACGACTTGTAATCAGCAGCCAACGACCTGAGAGCAAACTGTAAGACCTTAGAATACACCCACTTATACTCTGGGAATTGTTCTTTGATGAGCGGTAGGCTGTTTTGCTGTGTGCGATAGTTCACCCTCTTTGCCCCGGTTCTATAGGCGTCCCTTCTTTCGGCAAGGGCAAAGTTATAGATGAGTCTGCACTTCTCTGAGAGCTTCCAGAGAACTGTTTCCTGTTCTGGTGTCGGAAAGATCCTGATTTTCTGTGTGAGTTTCATAGACTTCACGTAGAACTCTTTACTAATAGTAATAATCAAAAAGTCTATATAAGACCAGCGGCTTTCATCCCCCACTTGTCGGAAGGGGACTTCCTACTACAACTCTTAAAAACTTTTTTAATAAGGACAAACAAATTTCGCGCCCCAGAAACTTTAAAAGGAGTGACTCTAACTCATATTAAGCCCGTAAAGTAATTAATTATGGGAAAAAGTAGAAGACAACAAGTTTGGTGATTATATATTATGGATTTTAACGAATCATCCTACCGCTGGATAGCTCTATTTTTGTCATTTCTTCAAATGTTCTTATACGGATTCGTGTTAAATTCGATCCCTCCAGTACTTCCACTTATTGTTGCTGAATTTTCTATCACCCTTGCAGAGGCGGGATTACTGATGACTTTTTTTGCTGCACCAGCAATCATTATATCTATTCCTGGAGCTTTAATCATAGTCAAGTTTGGAGTTAAGAAAATATCAATACTTGGACTTGGACTTCTCCTGATAGGGGTTCTCATGTCCGTGTTTTCAACAAGTTTTACGATTTTGTTAATCGGACGACTTGTGGGAGGTATAGGTGGAACACTTGTGTTTGTCACAGCATCATCACTCATTCCGATGTGGTTCAATCAGAAGGAACAAGGTAAAGCTATGGGAATATTCGCTTTAACAATACCCGTCTCTGTTCTCCTCGTTCTTGCAATTGGAGCAAGAATTAGTGAAATTTTTGGAGGATGGAGAAATTGGCTTCTATTAGGGATGGTTGTTATTGCTGTTATATTGTTTCTGAACCTGTTTTTGCTAAAAGAACGAAGTACAGCGTTTCAATTAGACAGCGTTTCAATTAAATTTCATAAGGGAGTCCTTTATGATAAGAAAATCTGGCTAGTTGCTTTGGCATGGTTTTGTTTTAACTTTACAACCGTATCTCTTGTCACTTATGGACCTACATTCTTAACTAGCGAAAAAGGTTTTTCTTTAGCTTTAGCGGGTGTTATAATGAGTCTATATATGGCAGGTGCACTTCCTATGGCACCAACGATAGGTTGGCTTATCCAGAAATACGGTCGTAAGGTATTTATTATCGTCGGAAATATTTTTTTTGCTTTTTTTCTCTTAATTTTTCCAATTGTTGATATTTTGTATATTCCTCTGATCTTAGTTATTTTAGGTTGTTTTGCAGCCATGACTCCTACTCCTATTTATGCCTATCCTAAAGAACTCACAGAGGAAAAAAGTGTTAGTTTTGCTTTTGGAATCATTTCAACTTGTACCGCCATTTCGGTACTAGTTGTTCCTATTGTAGGATATCTTAAAGACGTCACCGGTGCCTACTATGCTTCATTTTTGGCTATGTCTCTTTCAGCATTTATTGCTGTGCTTTTTATTCTCTTCTTAGATGTGAAGTGAACTAAAAAAATATTATTTAAAGAATGGAGACAGGAGTGTAGAAATTTCACTCGTTATTCTCTTGAAGTTTTACAATTGCTAAGCAAGAAAGCACCACCGCATCAGCATGGTGATGAATTGCGTGAGTGAGAGTTCACTTTCATCACGTGCATTGAGGGGTCTCCCTCAAGTTATATAGGTGGAATGAGGAAGGTATCAATAACAATTGGAGGGATAACTCGCACACTTGCAGACAAGGTGCAGACTCCGATTGTATCCCATCGTTAGCAGTACCTACGGGGCGTAGGGAATTTAAGCCTGTGGAGATAAGACCTCCGTAACCCGCCAGGGGATCGAGTCTGTCGTTGAAGCAGGAAGCCTCAAAGCTTTAACACGAGGTAACTCACATAAACATAAGTATAAGTCAAAGTATTGATAATCAATTATTTATTGAATATGGCTTTGGGGAGAACAACACGAACTCCAGATGTTATATCGACTAGTTGCGATACCCTCATGTCAACGTCACAGCTACAGAGTGCATAGGATATATTCAATAAAACTAAATGAGTTCGAAATATATTCACAAATTTGCTCTTCATATGCCTTCTAAAAATCTTAAAATCTCTTGAAAAAGACAATTAAGCACTCTTGTGCATGGAAATGAACCCTTGAGGTAAAACATCTTACGTGAGGGGAATAGCTGAAAGATATAAGGACAATTAAAGTGATGAAAATCAGACTACATACTCTTGATCTTTAATTTTTTTTCCTGCAATATCTTCGGCTTCTTTAGCTATTCTCTCTAACCTTAACATTGCATTATTCAATTCCTCAGTCAGAGATTGAAGAAGATCTTTTATTTGTAATAATACTCCGGAAACTGCTATTTTCGTTTTTTCTTCCATTTCGCAAATCCCTCCATAAGCGAAATTCTTTACTTAAGTTTGTAAATGCTGATATAAGAGTATTTAAAATTTAAAACTTTACTCATATTTTTTTAAAGGCAACAAAATTTTAGCCTGTATTGTGCAATGTTTGTTGTGAAAAAGGAAACTGGGAGACGCAAATGCCAGAAACAACTAACAAACTACGCGTAAGTTTAGGTACAGCAATTGTTCTTGGGTTTATTCGATCCAGGCTTGATGCTGCGCCAACTACAGCATATCTAATGACTTATGTTCCCTCAAGGTGTAGTGCAAACTGTGTTTTCTGCCCCCAAGCAAGAGAAAGCACTGCAGACTTAGATCGTCTTTCACGAGTAGTTTGGCCTATATATTCGACTACAGAAGTTATAGAAGGACTTTCTAAGGCCATTCAAGGAAAAAAAATTCATAGAGTATGTATTCAAGCCTTAAATTTTCCAGAATTCTATCAGACGCTTGTAAATTTGGTTAAAGAGATTCGAAGAAGCATTAAAATTCCAATATCCCTGTCATGCCAACCAATAAATGCAGAACAAATGGTTACACTTAAAGAACTAGGCGTGGAGCGCATTGGAATTCCATTAGACGCAGCAACTGAACAAATATTCAATAAAGTAAAAGGAAAAGGCGTGGGAGGACCTTATTCTTGGAATCGTACCTTTGAACTTCTGACTGACGCTTTAGAGATTTTTGGAAATGGAAAGGTAAGTACACATATCATTATTGGTCTTGGAGAAAGCGAAAAAGATGTTGCACAACTTATTCAAAGACTTTTCGACTTGAAAATTCTACCTGGGCTCTTTTCATTTACACCAATTAAAGGAACTGCCCTTGAAAATCGTGCACAGCCATCAATAACTGTTTATCGGAGAATTCAGTTGATCAGGCATTTAATCGTCATTCATAAAAAGAGGTTTGAACAAATGAGTTTTTCTAAAGAAGGAACTTTGCTTGATTATGGAGTAACAAAAGAAGAACTCAATAGTATAATCGACTCGGGAGCTCCTTTTCGTACTTCAGGATGTCCTTCTTGCAACAGACCTTTTTATAATGAGTCGCCAAGAGGCCCCTTTTACAATTATCCTTATAAGTTAACCAAAGAACATATTGCAACTGTTAAAAGGGAATTAAATTTGATTGGTGAATGAATTAGGTGAAGGAAGGGGATCAGGTAGCATTTTCATTTATTGAAGTACTCCTGGAGTTTGTCCTTGAACGCGTCGAGGAGGGGCGCTCTATAAGTACCCAATTTAGGTGAGGAGGAGACTATGGCCAAGAAAATGGCGATACCTTGGGAACTGAAATACAAATATCTTCAGGGAATGTTGACAACATTATTTAAATCAGTCATGTATGAGTATCGCGAAAAACATGGTGCAGCGGCAGCACTTGAATTTATTGAAGGGGTCTGGAAAAGGGAGGATAGAGTAAAGAATATGACAAAAACACTTAAAGATGTCTTCAAAATAGAAGGAAACGATATTGAAGCAATAGATAAGTGGTGGGGCATCTGGTGGGAGCTTACTGGGATGGACGCCACTAGGCTTGAGCAGTCTAAAAAACTTATGAAATTTAAAATCCCTGCTGGGTGTGCCTGGTTAACTAAGCCTAAAGATATCAGCGATTGGCCCTTAATCTTCATGAATCTTATTGTTAAAGCCATAAACCCAAAGGCTATCCTTGAACGAGTTAAAGGATTGTGTGCGGGGGATCCCTATTGTGAATACATCACAAAAATAGAAGAATGAACCTTCAGCCACACTAAATTATCCGTTGACACAAAATAAAGAGTCGCCTACAGCTATCGGAAAGCACTTAAATAATTGGACCTAAAAGACTTTTCAAATCATCTTGTACTAATGAACGTAGCCATTCTAGTGAAAAGGGAATAAAGTATGAAAGGTGGACAAAATGGATACATGGAGAGTACTCGAATTAGAAACAAATGATTGTGCAACCAATATGGCAATTGATGAAGCTATTCTAACTCATATTTCGGATGGAAAATCTCCGAACACCATCCGAACCTATCGTTGGAATCCTTCTACTGTTTCAATAGGATATTTCCAGAGTGTTTATGAAGAAGTAGATATTGAAGCCTGTCAAAGCAAGGGCGTAGATGTGGTAAGGAGAATTACAGGTGGAGGAGCCGTCTATCACGATTATGAAGGAGAAATTACGTATAGCGTTTTAGTACGAGATAATGATCCAAAAATTCCAAAGGATATAATAGAATCATATCATTTGATCTGCAAAGGTATAATTTATGCACTTAACGATATCGGTATTGACGCTACCTTTAAACCCATTAATGATATCATTTCTGGGACTAAAAAAATTTCAGGCAATGCCCAAACAAGACGGAAACCTAATAAAGAAACCGTTATGCTTCAACATGGAACGATTTTGAGAGATTTAGACGTTAAGAAAATGTTCTCTGTTTTACGGGTCTCTAAAGAAAAGATAAGTGATAAATTAATAGAACAGGTTGAACAACGAGTTACATCAATTCGACGAGAACTTGGAGATACGCTTGTTGATTTTGAGACATTAAAAGATGCATTAGAACGAGGTTTTTCAAAGGCACTTTCAATTCAGCTTGAAAGAGGGACACTAACAGAAAGTGAAAAAGAATTAGCAGTAAAATTTAAGGCAGAAAAATATGGTGCCAAAGAGTGGGTCTTCAAACGCTAAGGAGGTCATATGTTGAAAAATAAGGCAGAAAAAAAGGTCCCGGGTGGTAAATTGCTTCGAGTAACCGTTGAAACTGACGAAAGCATGAGTAAAATCGTTAATATTATGTTCACTGGCGATTTCTATATGCATCCAGAAGAAGAAATCCACACGCTTGAAAATATGTTAAATGGAGCACAGAATGACGAAAATAAATTAAGAGAGATCATAACAAAATTCTTTGAAAACGAAATGATTCAAATCTTGGGAGCCGGTCCAGAGGACTTTTTAGACATTTTACTAACAGCTTTACGGGGATAAAATGCTACAGGAAGAACCTCAAACTCGAAAAGTGAAGGAAATTTTGAAGAACGCCTCTAAAAGACCAATAACCTATGAGGAAGCCAAGTTCCTTTTTCAATCGTTCCCAGAGGATGTCGAGATTATTCAAAAGGCTGCATTTAATATTCGCCTACAACATTTTGGGAGGGTTTTGAGAGCATATTTCCCTGGGGAGAGATTTCCTTCGATTTCTTTGACTGGAAGTGAATGTTCTTTAAGTTGTGCCCATTGTGATAAACATTATCTGGA
Source organism: Candidatus Borrarchaeum sp. (assembly GCF_019058535.1). Taxonomy (NCBI): domain Archaea; kingdom Promethearchaeati; phylum Candidatus Borrarchaeota; class Candidatus Borrarchaeia; order Candidatus Borrarchaeales; family Candidatus Borrarchaeaceae; genus Candidatus Borrarchaeum; species Candidatus Borrarchaeum sp. Next base: position 4,814 of record NZ_JAHPYX010000088.1, on the reverse strand, counting down.
GCATATGTTAGATGGAAGTTCTCCTGAAAAGTTGCTTGAAATATGTTATGAATTGGAGAGGAATGGGGCTATCGGATGCTTATTGAGTGGTGGACTAGACGAAAATGCTGCAGTACCCTTTGAAAAATTTCTTGATGCCATTGCTGAAATTAAGAAAGAAACAAATTTAGTGCTTAACGCTCATACAGGCTTGATTTCCAGATCCATCGCTAAAAAGTTGGGAAAAATAGGTGTTGATATTGCATCCGTAGATGTTATTGGTAATGAAAGAACAATTAAGGAAGTTTACGGGCTGGATAAAGCACCTAAAGACTATTTTAATAATTTAGTGATGTTAAAGCAATCAGGCATTTCGTATGTTGCCCCCCACGTCTGTTTAGGAATTCATTTTGGAAAAATTGTTGGTGAGTTAAATGCATTGGAAATGGCTCGCCAGATAAACCCAGATGAAATAGTGATTATTGGCCTCATACCCACTCGGGAAACGCTAATGGAACATACACCTGCTCCGAGCCCCGAAATTTTTGCACAAATTGTTGCTATTGCTAGATTAATGTTTCCGAAAACTCCCCTTTCTGTAGGTTGTATGCGACCCAAAGGACGTATGCGTATTGAAATTGACAAACAAATCATCAAATCAGGCGCAGACCGACTTGTACTTCCAACAAGAAGTGCACTTCGAGAATTGACTGAACTAAATCTCAAAATAAAAAAGATTGAAGCATGTTGTACGATCCCAGAGTGGTTGGAATAATAATTTCTACTTCTCTTGCAATGGTGTATATAGAAGTCCCAATTCTTATTTCTGACTCAGAACGATACACCTTTTGCGGAGGACTTTACCTGAATGTTTATTTATTTTCATGCTTCCAAATTATATGAAAGAGATGTAAAAAGTCTCTTCATCAATTCCTGAGATTAACAAAGTATTTAGAATCACCTTGCTTAAAAATTGGTTGATCTCATTGCTTCTTTAAAAACGTAGAATTATCAACAGAATATAGATTACTCAGGGTTTGTGTAACATCCAAGTAATACCTTAAGTGGTTGAAAAAAATGGAAGGAGTATCTAAGCGAATTAACAGAGGGCTTATCTGTCCTAGATGTGGACTTCCAATGTATATACTTTCGCATAGCACTCAAAGATGTGCATCCTGTGGTTTTTGGAGACGGATATAGTCGGATTTTGTTGAAGAAAAAGAAAAAAATGATATTAAGAGTTTTAAGTTGTTTTTATAACCACTGTCTTACTTAAGTTTTGTAGAATTCTTATACGTTTTTGTACGTCGCCGTGATTCGCTAAAATGCCAATTATGAAGTCTAATATAATGACCCACCAGCCTCTACTAAGATTATTGATGACAAGGTTGCCTGGTGTTGCCGGCTCAAGATTATATTCATCAACTGTCCTTAGCTTTAAGGCAATTTTTCCTATAGTCTGTCCTCTATTAAATGATTCCAATGCCCAAAAGTAAAGAAATGCTAGTAACCAAGAAAATAGGCCACTGAGACCAAGATAATCCATCGCACCACCAATAATCGCAAAAAATCCTATCCAACTTACAATACCAATGATTATTACGTCAAGAATAAATGCCAAAAGACGTTCCCAGAAGCCAGCGTATTCAACCTGTACTGCTGGAGAAACGGGAGGAGGTGGAACTTCAGTTGGTGGAGGCGGTGGAGGTGGCGGTACTTCTGTTGTAGGAGTAACTGCAACAGCTACTGATGCGCCACAACTTGGACAAAACTTAGCACTAGGATCATCTAATGCAGCACCACAGTGAGGGCAATATTGCATTGACACATTATCACTTCCTATCACTGTTTCTTTTGAATTCTTGTACAACATAAGATATAATTGATTTGGTTTTTTGTGTCACAAGTAATCAGGATATCATCTATAAACTTAATAACGAATAATATTCAAAACAGTTGATTCGATTAGTCATTATAATTCTAGAAAGAGGGAGAATAGATGGAACCTGTAAATTACACAATTCATTTAGAACCAAATCTAGATACTTTCACCTTTGAGGGAAGAATTGATATCGAAACAAAGGCTGAAAAATCAGTTGACAAAGTTGTTTTGAATGTAAATGATTTGATTTTCCGGAGTTGTAAGGTAAAAAAAGATGAGACATTCCACGATTGTGAATTCTCTTTTGATGCTGATAAGCAAGAAACAACAATAATGCTTCCAGAAACAATGAAAGACACTATCGAGCTGTCAATTGATTATACTGGGAATATCAACGACTTACTGATTGGCTTCTATCGTTCAAAATATGAAATTGAAGGAGAAGAAAGATACGTTGCTGTTACTCAATTTGAGGAGAGAGATGCGCGGCGAGCGTTTCCATGCTTCGATCATCCAGCAAAGAAAGCAACTTTCGACATCGAATTTATCATTGCTGAAAATCTTAAAGCGATAAGCAATATGCCCATTATTGAAGAAAAGTACCTGGGTGACGGAAAGAAGTTGGTTCGATTTGAACGTACTCCACCCATGTCCACATATCTCGTTTTTCTTGGTGTAGGAGATTTCGAATTCATTGAAGATTCATCTACAAAACCATTAGTTAGAGTAGCAACAACTCCAGGAAAAATACAATATGGCAAGTTTGGCCTAGAAATAGCACGACAATCATTAACTTTTGGAGAAGAATATACAGGTGTTAAATTTCCTCTCCCGAAATGTGATTATATTGCCGTATCTGATTTTGCTTTTGGTGCAATGGAAAACTGGGGCGCTACATTGTATCGTGAGAACGCCCTGTTAGTGTGGCCAGGGATAACATCTAAACGGGGTCTGATAGGAGTCGCAATGACGGTTGCGCATGAGACAGCACACATGTGGTTTGGAGATTTGGTCACGCCTGAGGATTGGAAATATCTGTGGCTTAACGAATCGTTTGCTACCTTTTTTGGCAATTTCGTCATTGTCGCGCATTACCATCCAGAATGGGAAATGTGGGATCGCTTCATTAATGATGACCTGATTGAGGCTCTGGGAAGAGACTCACTAATTGAAACTATGCCAATTGAACTTCCTGGCGAGGAAGAAGCCAGCATAGATGCAGCAAGCGCACCAATTATTTATTCAAAGGGTGCTTGTATACTTAGGATGCTAGTTTTTTCATTTTTAGGAGAAGAGAATTTTAAAACGGGTTTAAATCACTATCTAACTACATACGCATACTCAAACACAACATCAGAAGAATTTTGGTCTGCACTTGAAGAAGCATCTGGCAAACCGGTAAAGGAATTTGCTGAATCTTGGATTCATCAGTCAGGCTTTCCCATCGTTGAAGTAAGAAGACAAGATAATAGTTTATTCCTCAAACAGGAAGAGTTTAAGTTTTTACCACACAAATCAGATAAGACTTGGCTACTACCAATTGACATTTTACTCTTCCTGAAGAATGGAGAAACAAAAACAATCACTACAATCATGAAAGAACAAACTCTAAGTGTATCAATTCCAGAAGATACAATCGCTTTTAAGTTGAATACAAACCATATGGCATTTTATCGAGTCAAGTATGAAAAAGAGATGTTAACTAAGTTAGGCAAGTTGATTAAAGAACAGAAACTAAACCCAGTAGACAGTTTTGGGATTGAAAACGATTTTTATGCTCTGGTTAGAAGAGGGGATTATTCCTTAAAGGAATACCTGGAATTTGTCGAAAACTGGTTTGTTAAAGAGACTAGGCCATTACCTGTTGACTCTCTGATAGGGCATTTGAGACACGCTTATTTTATAAGCAAACCTATGAGAGACAAAATAATGGCTATTGGCAAAAAAATCTCATTAAATGCACTTGAAGTTTATGGATTAGAGCCAAAGACGGATGAAACACCTCAAGATTCAGACACAAGAGCCGCTCTCCTTTGGGCCGCTTTCAAGTTTGGTTCCGAGAAGATTGCAGAATTCGGAAGAGCCAAATTTCAAGATATTTTAGATGGTAAATCGATTCATGCGGATCTACGCTCAACAATATTAAGAATAGGAGCTGAAGTCAACGAACAGGCAATGGACTATTTTAAGAACAGAGTTTTGGCTGAAGAAACGCCTGAAACTGAAAAAATAATGATTACAAGCGCTCTTGGAGGCTTCAACACAAAAGATAAAGTACTTGAGGCATTAAAGTTTGCGTTAGTTGAATTACCGCTCAAAAACAAATATATTACTATCGCCAGTGCAGGAAACAATCTTGCATTCACAGATGATAGCTGGCAATGGTTTGTAGATAACCTCGAAGAACTCCAAAAATTACATCCAATGCATTTCCAAAGAGTTTTTCTTGTTGTAGCGACAAGTGGAGGGCTAGGCAATGAAGATGATGTTAGAAACACTCTACTTAACGCGCCGTTTTATGATAAACATGCAGACGCAATAAAAATGGCGATTGAGAGAATGGAAGTGAACTACCTCATGCGAAAGCGGTGAGGCTTCCTGTTTCTGCGACCATACTTGCCTTAACGTAGGCTATCTGGTTCAGATAGTCCAACGCTAAGGTAGAGGTATTAGTCTCCGCAGGCGTAACTTCGGTAGGTCCCCTACCTAGTATTCTATGACCTTCGTGTTCTAGCACACAACTGCTGTTATAATCACGGTCTATCACCAGACCGTAATGCTGACACACATAGGTGCGTTCTTCTAAACTCATAGTCCGCTGATGACCGCAACGCGAACAAATCTTGGTAGAGGGAAAGAAACGGTCAATTTCCACCGGTGTATGCACCTTGACTTCAAGCATGCGTATGATTCCACCCAGGCTGGTTGACAGCATTCTTCTACCCCACAGGCG
>NZ_JAHPYX010000087.1:0-18023 GCF_019058535.1 Candidatus Borrarchaeum sp. | reverse complement strand
CCATTGTAGTTCTCGCTCCCTCACGGGAGGCGACGCTTCGCCACTTTTCCTACAGTTATGGGCTTACGGAAGCTTACCAGGTTGCACACGCTGCTCACCCTTATCCTGCCCCTTGATTATCTGCCTGCAGGATGTTATTGATCTGTTACCTGCCTGCTTGGCAGGTTAGCAAACTGCACACACTAAGGAGACTTTCTTGACGCTGGATAAGACCTCATGCACGGGCATCCTCACGTTTAGCCCTGTCACTTGCTGACTGGTCGCTTACAGGAGGATATACCTCCACCCAGTCGGGCATTACGGGTACACTCGCCGTACCAGGTATATAAGTTCAAAAAAACTATAAAAAGCCATCGACTTTCATCCTCCACCTTCCGGAAGTGGACTTCCCGCTGATAAAGTTAAAAAAAAGATTCGGGTTAGGTTAGTTGAGCCCATTCCATGAATTCCAAAAGATTTTCAAATATAACGTCTGCATTTGCTTCTTCCATTTGTCTTCTGGTCGTGCTTCCTGTTAAGACGCCTATAGCAAGCATTCCTGCCTTTTTAGCGGCCATCATATCATAAATAGCATCGCCAATTACAAAACAATCATCTGGTGAGATATCTAATCTTTGAGCTATTGTTAAGAAGGTTTCAGGGTTCGGTTTTCCAACTTCTATGTCCTCACCTGCAATAATAATGTCAAACTCAAGACCAAATTCTTTGATTGCAACCTCTACATTCTTTTTACTTGAACTTGTTCCAAGAGCACATTTTATAGCCTTTTCTTTTGCAATACGTAATACCTTTTTGGTTCCCGGAAGTAATTTCACACGATTAAAAGATTGTCTATAAAGACGTTGCTTTGTTTCAACTAAAATATCAATATTTTCCCCACAAAGAGGAAATAGGGCCGTAATAATATCTCTTGATTTTTTTCCAAAATGCTCAAAAATCTTTTCGTCATTAAGCTGTATTCCAAATTCACTCATAGCCAATTCCTTATAAGCATGTAAATGAGCTGGAATACTATCAATCAAAGTACCATCAAGATCAAAAATAATTGCTTTTGGATAATTTTCTAGCATATCTTTACTCACTGTCTGCCGTCCTCCGTAATGACGTGAGAATGGAAGATAAATTGATTTATTTTTTCGATTACAAAGTCTACCGACCTTTTTTTTAAAGATACAAATTAAAATGATAAAAAGCAATTATAATATGCTTGCATATTATACTATTGTTAATCATTGGATATGTTAGGAAGGAGTCATAAGACAATGGCTTCGCTTGAAGAATTTCGTTTTGGAAGATTAGAAGAAAAGCCAAGTTCTTTTCACGAGATTAGTGTAGTTTTTAAGAAATATGAAATTCGTGTTGAAGATTATGTCTCTCCTGAAGGTCGTCTCTCATCTCTTGATTCTTTTGTGAGACATACAAGCAATTTAGAGGATATTTTAAGTGAAGTTTATTCGAGTGAAGATACACGTCCTCCTCGTGCCGTTTTTAAGTTCAAAATCCCGCCGCAACCAATTTTTTTGTTACGAGGCAAAGTTTTAGAGCTTTGCGTCGACTGGGAAAGAAGATTCGAAGAATTTAGGGCTTTCAATCCCTTTTGCATACCCGCTGACAGAGTTCGGCAATTAACAAAAATTGAAGATTTACCTCAACTTGCGAATTTTGTTGAAAATCCTGAAGAATTTCCTTTAGATCCGTTATTACTTGTAACTCCAAAAGGATGGCTGCGCATCAAAGACCAAATTGTTGAAGTTTTTAATACACATCATCATCCTAACTTGTTAAAAGAATGGATTGAAGAAGTGATCGAGAGGGGACGCGTGCTCTCAGAAGTAGAATTGCTTGCATTGTTTGAAAAGCATGATAAATTGATGACACGCAAAACTATAGACTTGTTAAAACATTTCAAAATCTTAAAATAAACAGATTAATCCTTGACAGTATTATTCTCTTCTTCCAAGGTCTCTCTTCTTTGAACATAATAATTCGATAAATTTTGTGCCTTCACAAATGCTAAAGCATCCTCTAGCGTTTTAAATTTTTTAGGGGAGTATTCTGTTGAATTTACATCTATTGTTCCAGCATAAGAAACGTAATAATTCCAATGTGTCTCATTTTCTTCAGCTTTATTCTTTTCACTAACTAAGCGATAGTTTCCTGTGACCATATCTCTTGTTATTACTCCTTTTTCTTCCAAATTTTTAAATGCTACATCCAAATAAGCAGTTTTAATCTTTTGAGAGAATAAAGAGCCATGTTGTGCGGCATCTATAATTTTGTGATTCCCAGAGCTTATTTGATCTATTATCCATGCTTCATACATATTTATTCTATCAGAATAGGTCTTTCTTTTCTCTTTGCGTTCATTCCGCAATTCTTCATTTCTATTTTTACCAGTTGTTTCTCTACGAATTATCTTATATTTGCTGATATCAAGATGTTTTATTGTTGTGTTGAACCCCGAGCTTTTTAATGCCTCTTGGATACATTTTTCACAGTTAAGAGAGACGTTTATCCCCGTTTCTTCTATGGAGTGACATTTATTGCATTTTTCTAACCTAACTAAAAAGAACATTTTAGGTTTAGTGAGGTCTTCTTCTTTAGTACTGGTTTCTACCTGTTTTTCCTGTAATTCTAATGATGCCACCATTGCTCAGTCAGCCCAATTATAGATTCATTAGTTTAACGATTGAAATTCGATATCTATCTATACGTATTTATTTAAAGACAACGCGATTTCTTCAGCTCCACGCTAGTGCCTGGAGGCCTTCTCTAAAATCAAAACAAAAATAGAAATGAGATGCAGACAAGCAATCTTACACTGATCAGGCACGTTTTTGCATAAAACACTTTTAAAGCGCATTTCTTACTATTATTGAGAAGTCATCTGCTTTTAGGCTTGCCCCACCAACAAGACCGCCGTCTATGTTCTCTTTTGAGAATAGGGCTTTTGAGTTTGCTGGTTTCACACTGCCTCCATAGAGTATTGTTGTATTCCCTGCTACTTCTGCATCATACATTTCTGTTAATAGTTTTCTTACGAATGCATGGACTTCCTCAGCCTGTTCTGGCGTGGCAGTTTTTCCTGTGCCGATGGCCCAAACCGGCTCGTAGCCAATTATAACGTTTGCCATTATCTCTTCTTTTGTAATTCCTTCTAAGCCACCTTTTATATGATCTTCTACAACATTTTCTGTATTTCCACGTTCCCTATCTTCCAATTTTTCTCCTACGCAAAAGATGGCTTTCAAGTCATGTGCCAAAGCTGATTTAATCTTTTTGTTTATTAGTTCATTTGTTTCTCCAAAGTATGCTCTTCTTTCGCTGTGTCCTAAAATTACATACTCTACTCCAAGGTTTTTTAGCATGATGGGTGAGATTTCACCTGTAAATGCCCCCTTTTCTTCCCAGTGCATGTTTTGAGCTGCAATTTTAACTTTACCTGCAACTTTTACTACGTCTGATAAGGCGGTAAATGGTGGTGCAATTATAACTTCAACCCCTTTAACATCAGCAATTAGTTCGTTTAATTTGGAAACTATTTCTACTGCTTCTGAATTGGTTTTGTTCATTTTCCAGTTTCCTGCTGCAATCATCTTTCTCATTAACTATATTCCTCCAAATGTTAATCGTGAGTCGTTACTATCACTTACTATTAATCTTTTAGTATACAATTCATAATTTCTATCATTTCTCCAGTCAGCCAGATTTTTATTGGCATGATACTTGAATGAACACGCAATTAACTCCTCTCATTTTAATTCTAAAACCATCAGCCAAAAAGATTAACCTTACATTATTTATAAAACTGTGGAATTATTTATGAAACTCCACGTTTTATGATAATCATCAGTCTTTCCGTGAGAGGAAAGACCAGCCCTAAGGTTATCAGGTTGTGTGCTCGTCAACGAGTTTAAGATATGCTTCATCAATACTGTTTTTCGCAATATTTCCGCAGTCTTGAAGGAGGTTATCCCGCTGTGCTTGAAGAGGTCATGGGTCATCGACCATCTATGGTAAGGACTACTCTTTTTCACACGGGGTTCTATGAACTCCCCGACGTGTGAGAGCACCCAATCATAGATGTCTGGAAATGCTTCCTTGAAACTCATGCCTCTTCGAGCTATTACATAACTTGCGAAGTGATGGACTGTCAAATTATGTAATCTTGAGTACTTGTATTTCCCGATGATAGAGGTGTATCCCGGAAATACTCTTCGAAGGGACACACCGCGTTTTTTACACTTTCGTTCCAGCAGTTTTAAGGCGGTGGTCTTCATATTGGTTAATTTTCGATTGCGTTTAGTATTATAGGAAAATTCTTGATCGAATTTTAAGTCCTCAACCACAATGCCTTTGCCTTTATTGATGCAATAATTGACGACTTTATCCATTTTGTAAGAGACGTAATCATTACGTTTATCTTTTCTATAGGTATGAAGGTTGCCAAACGAGATGGTGTGATAGGAGAGTAACTTACCATGTGTATCCACATTGGTTAGCGCCGCAAAATTATAGTTAAAATCTAATCCGATTGCACCATGTTCGTAACCGTAGCGTGGTGCAGGTTCTGGGGTCTCGTAGGACACATGGACAAAGTAGCGTAATTTTCCCTTAAAGAATTTCCTTTTCACGGTTACAGTATATTTGTTGGAATTAAGAACTCGCTGAAACCACTTTTCCTGCACAAAGTTTACAGAAATGGGAATGACGAGCCATTTGCGTCCCTTTTTCTTGGAAACGGTGCGTATCTTTACTGTTTTATCTGGTTGTATTTTGATATTCCAATTTTTTGTACCTTTAGCTTTCACTCCTACACAATTGAAAGAAGAATCCCGTCGTATCCTGAACTCTTCCCTACTTATATTGCCGCGCAGTCTCTGCCTAAATAGTTTCTTAGTGCCGAATACCACAGGTTCGAGTTGTAATTTTTTTGCTTAGCCATTATTGAGGATCTGCGAGCGTATAATCCTTTTAATCGTCTGTCATGTGTATCCTGTTCCTTTATTTCATTGATTTTCTTGTTTATGACTTTTAACTGCTGTATCATGCGTTTTTGTCTTTTTTTCAGCCAGGTCTTTTGTTGCTCCAGTTTTACATTGTTATCAATCAGGATGGTGTTGACATAAGGATTATTATGACACAGACCCATCAAACGCTGCTGTATAGTATTGTATTCACAGAAGCGTTCTGCCATGTATTCCTCACCTTGAAACAGCAGGTTATAGCCAATGCGTTTCACGCGGTTAAAAATTGTAAAAATCTCATGGAGTTTGCGTTCTTGTGTCTCATCTGGGTACATTCTGAATTTGACGGTCTGAATCATCGTGATCGACTTCTTCTACTATATATTACATTTCATTAATAAACTCCACAATTTTAATGACTATATTGCACCTTATCTCGCAAGGCATCAAGTTCAAACACGATAAAATCGATATGGTACATAATCTAATCATCCCTTCTTTCAAACATCTAATTATATACTAATAGATGATATTTTATGAACAAAAAATAATTTATAATAGAAAATAAAAACCAAGTTCTAGGTTTCTTAAAAAAGGAGGTTTCAATTTGAAAGTTACGATTTCAAACATCAAAGCAGATATCGGATCCGCTCCAGGTCATGTTGTGACATACGAAGGAAATATGCAGATGGCTGAACAAGAACTAGCTAAGGCACAAGACCAAGGCTTGATAATTGATTTCCGCGTGTATAATGCCGGGGACGATACTGAACTCTTAATGACACACACTAAAGGCGTAGATTCCCCCGAAATCCATGAACTCGCGTGGGATATATTTATAAAACTAGCTGAAAACGCTAAGGCTTTAGGGCTTTATGGTGCTGGACAAGATCTTCTGGCAGATGCCTTTTCTGGAAATATTAAAGGTCAAGGTCCTGGAGTCGCTGAAATGGAAATTGATGAAAGACCTGCTGAGCCTATCCTTGTATTCGCTGCTGACAAAACTGAACCAGGTGCATTTAATTACCCAATCTATCGCATGTTTGCAGATCCATTTTGCACTGCTGGACTTGTTATTGATCCCAAACTACATCCAGGGTTCAAATTCTATGTTGTAGATGTTATTGCGCATAAGGCTGTTACGATGAGTTGCCCTGAAGAAATGTACGATTTGCTAGCATTGATCGGCGCGGTAAGCAGATTTCCTATAAAATATGTGTATTCCAAGAATCCCGATTTGGGCATTGCTGCAGCTATTTCAACCGAAAAATTGGCACTCATAGCAGGTAAATACATCGGAAAAGATGACCCATGTGCAATAGTCAGATCTCAGAGCGGATTTCCTGCTGTTGGAGAAGTAATCGAAGCTTTTTCACTTGGTCATCTCGTAGCGGGATGGATGCGTGGGTCGCATAGGGGCCCGATGTTGCCAGTGGCGCTAAAGGACAGTCGATGCACAAGATTTGATGGTCCGCCACGAGTGGTCGGATTAGGTTTTCAGATCAAAAATGGTAAACTTATTGGACCAGTGGATCTATTTGACGACGTTGCCTTCGACTACACTAGACAAAAATGTATGGAAATCACTGATTATATGAGACGTCATGGCCCATTTGAACCGGAAAGACTTCCACTAGAGGAGATGGAATACACCACCTTGCCATCAGTTCTGAAACAATTGGAAGGTCGACTTGAAGACTACGAATAAACCCCCTCACATTTTTTTATTTTTTTAATGAAATATTGAATCAATAGAAACTTCTTCTTTTGTTAAATAGAAGAGGAGTTGAACTCCTACCTGTAGCATCCTCTTCGAAAATCCTAAGTGAAATTGCAATTTTTTGAAAAAAATGATAAAGTTGAATATTGGAGAGATTGGATTAGGGGCGCGTTAACTAAAAAATATCCCGACAAAATACCAGAATGATATCGGTATTTAAAAGACATTATGGAATTGGTTTAGTGAGGGGCCATGTATAAAGCGGCAATTAATTTATGTCACGAATGTGGGAGGAAAGATCGGATACCCTTCTCCAAGGAAGAAGTAGAGGAGGCTATAATCTACGGTGGGGGATTAGTAGTCAAGACTATTGATCACGATGACCATGTGGTAATCGTTCATATCGATACCTATGGCGTTGTGCGTCGTCAGGTTGCGTTTGACAAAGTTGAGCCGATAGCGGTTGTAACGCTATGATAGTGATAGATTTTCTTTCTTCAATCTTTAAAATCAAACATCCAAGGGTGAAGCTGAAGTAGTTGATGGGCTATAGAAGAGGGAGGAAACACACCGACTTCAGTAATGAGTCCATCAATATATCTTCGAGGTACCGTCTCGAACGCTGGATTTTCTATATATAAACCAGCAGGCGCATCTTTCCAAATTTCATCAGGATTTCGTTTCTCGATCTTTTCTAGGAAACCTAAGGATGTTTCTGGGCTAAATTTGTATGTATCTGCAGCGCAATACATTGGCACGTCTCTTTCGTCCGCAGCTAACGCAAATAATCGTGTCCCAATCTTGTTTATTATTGTTCCTTCTGAAGTGATTGCGTCAGCACCAATAAGTGCTAAATCTACCTCAAGATGTTTCATCATGTATCTCATTGCCGAATCAACTACAAATGTTACCTTTATACCTGCCTCCACCAGTTCTTTTGCTGTACGATGTCCTTGAAGACGTGGTCGTGTCTCTGTACAGATTACATGTATATCTTTTCCTTGTTCATTTGCTTTCTTTAATATGCCAGTTACTGTTGAGGAGTGACAATGAGTCATTATTTGCATACCACTTAGGATTTTACGAGCCCCTATCTCATGGATTTTTAAGATAGCATCCTCAAAATATTTGAGGATTTTATCACATGTTTTTACTGCAATCTCTTTTGTAGCACCTATACCACCTTTTGCCTCCTTTGTTTCATATAATACATATCGAATACTGTTCCTCATCGCAGGTTCAGTTGGTCTTGTGTCAAACAGAATATCTTTTGCTTGTAAAAGTTCTTTGAGTAATAAATCAGGCTCTGTAGCTGAAGAATTAAGAATTACATCCTTCATTGAACGGATAGCAGTTTTAGCTACATTTCTTGCGCCTTGAATCTCTAAATCTTTGATTTTCTTGGCGACTTGTATCAAATCTTCCATAGTATTCCCTCAATGTGTATTCTTCATAAATAATATATTACTACTTTGTCAAAGATGAAATAGTTCTTGCATTTGAAGGTGAGAAAAATGCCTGAAAAAATTGAGTGGTACCTTGAATTTGTAGATTATGATTATAGACCATCTAAGACAGATTTAATTGTCACTTTTTATGTAGAACCTGCTAAAGGGATGTCATTTGAGGAAGTGGCCGGGCGTGTTGCCTCCGAAAGCAGTGTCGGAACATGGACTACGCTTGCTGAACTGCCGTATAGAATAAAATCCCTAAAGGCTAAAATGTACGAGCGGGATGGGAATATAATAAAGATTGCTTATCCTCTCGACTTATGGGAGCCAAATAATGTGCCTCAGTTGCTATCTGGAATTGCTGGCAACATTTTCGGAATGAAAGCTGTCAAGAATCTCAGATTAATAGATTATGAACCTCCTGAGGAATATGTAAGAAATTTCAAAGGTCCGCAGTATGGTATTCAAGGAATTCGGAAGTTGTTAAAGGTCGATGAAAGACCAATTTTGGCTACAGTCCCTAAACCAAAGATCGGTTTCTCAGCGGAAGAACAAGCTCAAGTTGCATATGAGATCTGGACTGGCGGTATCGATCTTCTAAAAGATGATGAAAATCTTTCATCCTTACCCTTCAACAAATTTGAGAAGAGAGTCGAATACGCTCAAAAAATGAGAGAGAAAGTGGAAGCAGAAATTGGTGAACGAAGAAGCTATCTAATAAATATCACTGCAGAAACGGAAGAAATGAAAAAAAGAGCGCGATTTGTTGCTGATTTGAACTGGGAGTATGTAATGATTGACATAGTTACGACAGGCTGGGCTGCTTTACAGACCTTGCGAGAGGTTTGTGAAGATTTAAAACTGGCAATACACGCCCATAGAGCAATGCATGCTACATTTACAAGAAATCCTCAACATGGTATCTCAATGTTTGCTTTGGCAAAAACTGCGCGATTAATCGGTGTTGATCAAATTCACACGGGCACTGTTGTTGGAAAATTAGAGGGACCTGAAGAGGAAGTTACGAAAATTAATGAATTTCTCAGAAATGACTGGTATCATATAAAACAAACTTTCCCCGTGTCCTCTGGAGGACTGCATCCAGGTCTTCTGCCAGAGATTTTAAAAAGATTCGGATCCAATTTGGTTATTCAAGTAGGGGGCGGAGTTTTGGGACATCCAATGGGCGCACAAGCTGGTGCAAAAGCTGTTAGACAAGCCATAGATGCACATTTAGAGAATATGTCGTTAGATGAGATGGCGGCAAAAAATATAGAACTAAAAGCAGCATTAGATAAATGGGGCTACTTGCACCCAAAATAATGTTAAATCTTTGAGGGGGGTTATGCCCCTCTATGGGCTTAAAATACCTCTTCTACAGCGTATTCTCCATCTTCATTAATAAATAACTTAATCTGCGCATGACAAGCGGGACATTTTATGACCTGGCCTGTCTTTGGATTGCAACCATACACCAATGTCCAACCGCATCTAGGACAATAGAATGCGACGTTTAGCTTTTCAGTACGAATCTTTGTAAGTTTGTTCTCGATAGCCCTCATATGCCCCATTTCATCTTTTCTGAAAGTCAGCAGCATTTTTCGGGCATCTTCGTCTTCGATCTCTAATCCGTAATCCTTGTAAATTTGCACAGCACGCCTTTCGAATTCCAAATCGTCTTTCAGTAACTCTTTAATATTTTTAAACATAAGCCGACCTCCTAATCCTCAATATCGTATTTCTCTTTTAGTTCTTCAATTTTTTCTGTCAATTCTGCATAATGCCGTTCTTCGCTTCTTTTAAAGCCCTCTAACATAGAGTTGATCTCAGGGTTCTCGATCTTCGATATATGGTCTGTATAACGCTCTACAGCCTCTTTCTCTAATTGTTGAACCTCTCGTAAGAGTCTTAACGCTTTATCTATATCCATATCATAATCCTCCAAAGTAAAGGAATATATCAAGAGTATTACTCCCTGTCAAAATAAAGTTAATGGTAAATGCAGATTAATTAACTAAACTTATTAAAAAGAGCCTTTGGACTCTTGAGTGAAAGAAGCCGAAAGACATGTAGCAGAGAGAAACTTGACTGATAGGAAAGCTAAGAATATATGTTAGACAAAAACCAGCCAATCAAGATATTTCTCAAGTTTGCCTTTAACAGTATCAAAGAATGCTCTTTGTATCTTTTCGGTCATTGGACCCCTTTTTCCAGATCCAATAACTCTCTTATCGATTTCCCGGATAGGAGTAACCTCAACAGCTGTGCCTGTAAAGAAGGCTTCATCTGCTAAGAATAAATCTTCTCGGACGATATTTTGCTGCGAAACTACCTCAAATCCTAAATCTTTGCTTATTTGCATGACGGCATCTGCAGTAATGCCCCTCAATGCACCTGCAGAAGGGGGTGGAGTCATAACTTTATTATCTTTGACGATAAAGAGATTTGCACCAGGTCCTTCTGAAACATATCCATTAGAATTTAATAAAATCGCGTCATCATATCCACATTCAATTGCCTCACGCTTAGCAAAGAATGAATTTAGATAATTCGCTGCCGCTTTAGCTAATGGTGGTGCCATTCTTGAATCAATTCTTACCCACGAGGACATTTTACACCTAACGCCTTTTTTAAGAGCTTCTTCCCCTAAATACGTCCCAAATGGAAAACATGCCATTGCGATATCTATGGGGTTATTTAATGCCTTTATCCCTATCTCACCATAGCCATAAAATGCACAAGGTCGAATGTAAGCTTCATTTAATTTGTTAATCTTCAATAACTGTTTTGCAATACCTATGAACTCATCAACAGAATACTCGATATCCATAAGGCAAAGTTTTGCACTGTTTAAAAATCGCTGGAAATGCTCTTTAGCCCGAAATATTGCTGGACCTTTGTCGGTGTTATAGCATCTAATCCCTTCAAAGATGCCTGTGCCGTAATGCAGCGCATGTGTTAAAACGTGAACTTTAGCATCATCCCAGTCAACAAAGTGTCCATTCATCCAGATTTTTTCGGTTTTCTCCAAAATTATCACCAATTTGATTTGCGAGTAAAAGTCTTTTCACTAAGAAATGAATTATATCGATTTTTCGAAATATTTAAGAGTGGTGGGCGGGATGAGATTTTCAGAAAGAGCGATTTTCTCGGTTCTTTCCTTCGAACTCACGACTTCTGGACCCCTAAAGCAGTTTTAGGGATACTCCGCGTCGTAAGCGCGGCGTCATAACCATCTAGACCACCCGCCCATAAGAAGGGTATAATGGATATAGTTTCACTAAATATATAATTCCCTTAAAGAATGTTCTTGCATACTGGATAGAACAAGGTTTTTTAAAGCAATATATTTTGCATATAACTCTATCGATCTAAATAGAAAATGCTCACTTAATCTTTATCTCGTATGTGATTGGATGAGAAACATGAAGATTGCGGATCGTAGGCTTTTCTCTCTCATATGTGGTGCAATCATCATTACGCTAAGTGTATATTATACAGTACCAATAGCTCAAACAAGTGTTCTTTTTGTTGGAATGGCAGACTATCAAAGCAATGCATGGAATATAAATGGAGAGTACATTAAACCGCAGGATCTTCCCGAATTTGCATCCGCATTATTGGAATATTATGACATAATTGTGATTGAAGACGATGCGTTAATAGAGTTGCATAAAAGTCAAACCCAGGCTTTAAGGGATTATGCTAAGGGTGGCGGTGATGTCTATATTATCGGTAATACACATACAGATTTTGGTAATAATATTGACTTAATTCAACTGGAGGATATCCTTAAACACGCTGGAGGAATAGGCCTACCTAGATTCCTTCTTTTCGATATTTACTACGGAATAATCCCTGTAATTTTTGGTAGTATCCTTATAGGATATGGGACGACCTACTTGAGGCACAGTTTAAGGCACAAAAAGTCCCTATGGCCACTCTATGGTATTCTTTGCTTGTTTATATTCTACAGGCTTATCACAAATTTGTATTATCTTCAAATTGGACCACTCACACGAACAGAAGATCCAACAATGCATATTTTGCTCACAGAATTGTTGATATATAAGTCAAATGTAGCTAACTTTGCGCCAATCGTAAATGAAACTCCTTTGTCATATCCCATCGGGTTTCATGCTTTGTGCGCACTACTAAGTATAATATTAGGGGTCAGTGCATTCACCGTAGTTATTAATAGCGGAGCAGTACTATCTGCAATGCTTCCACTAATGATGTATATTTTAGGAAAGGAATTTGGTGAATATACAGGTCTATTGACTGCGTATTTTACGGCAATTCTTCCGTGGATCTTTACTATTTTTGCATTTGGAATGTATTCGAACATTCTGGGTTACATTTTTTATGCAGTCATGTTTTACTCTCTTTTCAGAGCAATTGATCAGAAATCGATACGACATATTATAATAGCAGGAGTGTTTTTTGGTAGCGTAGTTCTGGTACATCTTATCTTATCGATGTCTATTATAATTATCTTAAGTGTTTATGTTCTCGTGTTAATACTACAAAAAAAGTCAATAAAATGCAGAGAACTTCATGCTATAGCGCTTATGATACTTATAGCGATCCCAATATCTCTTCTTTGGACTAGCAGAGGACTCATTGTACTTATTAATAATGTATTAGAGGGGTATTGGCGAGTATCTGGAGTTACTAACAGAGGATTCGTCTTCTTACGGTTTGATCTTGCATTTTTCTTACAAAATCTTTCTAATTATTTGAAAATTATGGGAGTGCTAACGTTTGTATTGTTGAACGGCATTTTTATAAGTTTTAAACGAAGATCGACAAAAGATCTTCTACTATTGAGTTGGATAATACCTCTGTTCATATTAACAAGTTGCTTTGGGTTTCCTTATTTCCATTTTTACAGAGGATTCGTTCTAGCGATTTGTGTAGTTGGAGGATACGGCTTTAGAAACCTCCCAAATACTCTCAAGTTTATACAAAGAAAAGTGGGTGGCCTTCAGTTTCTAAAAGTGGATGAAAGGATTTTGGTACAATTGACAATAATTTTTGTACTTATTGTGAGCCTTTATCATTCAACTATACAATTTCATGTTGAAAGCAAAGAGATGTACTTGGATGAAGCACATATCTTAAGTCATCCTACTGATGCAACAATCCGGGCAGCTATTTGGCTCTCTAATTACGATTCAAGATGGTGTCGTATCATAGTAGCAGGAAGTTATGACAATCCTTGGATTGCTGTTTATTCACATAAACTGCCTATGCTTCCACTAATCAGCGACATAGAATCTCAAAGAGGAATATCTCAACATATTAGTGACAGAAACACTATTTTAAGCAACCTACATACATTTGATACACTGACACTTTTGAAAAAATATGATATTGGTTACTTTGTCATTTCAGATCATTATGAGGGTACTTATACTCGTTATAACAGTTCACCCTTTCTAAAATTAATTTACGAAAAAGATGAAGTGCGTATTTACGCTGTAACTGACTAAAGATTGCTATAAGGATCCGAAAAAGGTCTATTCATGAAATATTGAGTATACAATTATCAACCAAAAAATCAGTGAATTGGCAGGACAACGAATTCGCAGAGGGATTAAACTGCATGCGAAATAAAGATAGAGCAAAAAACATGCGAAAATTCTATGAACTCATCGCAAGGGCTGACGCTAAAGAAAAAAAACGAGTAAAATCTCAGTCAATTGAGTGGCTATGGAATAAATTACGAAAAAATTCTTTAAAATTATTGGAAATAGAAGACGGAAATTTAATCTTGGATATAGGCAGCGGAAAATCGCCGCTTTTATCAGTCTTACCGAAGTTTTCGAATATTCAGCTTGTTTGTATGGATTTAGCTCTTACGCATCTTCAAAGAATGATACCTATAGTAGAAAATAATAGAAACAAAGCTAGTTTAATAGTTGCCGATGCACAAAATCTTCCATTCAAAGAGAATATCTTTGATAGAATTCTTCTATCTGAAGTAATTGAACATCTGCCACATCCTGAAAGTGCAATTTGGGAAATTAAACGAATTTTAAAAGGAAAAGCTGTGATAACAACACCAAACGGTCAAAATATGATCTCAAGTATTATGTCAGCTTTTTCTTCTTTATTTAGATTTCTTAGACTCCAAAAAAATGTAAAAATAATGTCCTCAAGATGTCGAGAAAGAGAACTTAGCAAGGCAGAAAAATATCTTGTTCAAGAAGGTCATATACATCACACCAAAATCTTTTCGATTTCAGAACTTACATCTCTCTTAAAATTAGCCGATTTACAAATAAACAACATTGAAGGGAGCGCACTCGATGTCTACCCGCTTGCAGGTTTGCTTGACAAACATCCATTTATCTTCAAGATATACAAACTACTAGATGCAATCGTTGATAAAACCTATTTTAGACGTTATACGTGGAGTATAGTGCTGGAATGTGACGCAAAACATTAAACTCTTAATTTAAAAGGAAGTTAATTCTGTGAGCACTCTTAAAAAGGAGATAAAGGACGCATATGACACGATTGCTTATGATTATGAAAGAGTTCGAAAGAAACCATGGCATGTAGTTCAAGAATTTTTTAAAATCGCCAATCTTCTCGAAAAACAAGGATGCAAATTACTTGATGTAGGATGTGGTAATGGAAGGCATGTATTTTGGTTGAATGAAGAAGGCTTTTACACTTATGGAATTGATATTTCAAGGAATTTAATTCAAATTGCTAACGCAAAAACTACTCCACACATGAAAAGAAAACCAGATTTCATAGTTAGCGATTCGGCGTACCTTCCATTCAAAAATTCAGCCTTTGACATTGTTTTGCTTGTCGCTGTACTTCATCATCTCCCCTCGCATGGTGAGCGCCAGAAGACCCTTGAAGAAACTGATCGTGTCTTAAAGGAAGAAGGAAAGGTTATTCTTACTGTCTGGAGATTATGGCAGAGAAGGTTTCTAAAGTATGCTATAAAGGAGTTTTTAAAGCGAATATTTGGTAAAGGACAAAAAGAATTTGGGGATATCTATAGGAGATGGAGAACAAGTGACAAACGATATGAAGTATATAGATTTTATCATCTGTTTCGCTTCAAAGAACTTAAGGAACTCATCAAAATGACGCAATTGAAGATTGTTCAGCTTGAAAAATTGGGAGGAAAAGGTGGGAAAGAAAACTTCTTTGCTTATCTTGAAAAATGAAGGTAGAACAGATTTCAATGGAAGTTTAAATCAGCACTTAACTCTCAATCATCCGCATACTGCGTCTTACAAATGCCTTTTCATCATAAAGATTTTTGCATTGAATGAATCAACAAAATATTTGATTTTTATCAGTTCTACCTATTCATCATCGCTTCTCGCATCAGGATACCGTCGTCTCTTCATTCAACATTAATATGCGAACTAAAACTTATTATCTTTTTGTTAATCTATTACGATTACTACATTAAGTAATCTCTGAAGCAACCTATCCCTCCTTTGAAAGAACACTTAACTTCAGATATTTCCAGTTCAAATATGCAAGCAGGGATCAAAGTTATAAACCCCTAATCTTGTGAAATTGATAACTGGGTTATTTCTCATATCGATTTTATTAATCTGAACTCAATGCCTTGCACGATAAAGTGCAATGACCTCATTAAATTTTGTTGGAGTTTTAATAATGAAATGTAGTAAAAGATATGTAGAAGTCGATCACGATGATTCAGACCGTCAAATTCAGGATTTATCCAGATGAGTCACATGAACATCAGCTCCATGAGATCTTTACCATCTATAACCGTGTTAAACGAATCGGCTATAACCTTCTGTTTTATGGTGAGGGTTACATGTCACAACGATTCGGTGAAGGTAAAACAATACAACAATGTTTGATGGATCAGTGTCATAACAACCCCTATGCCAATACCATCCTTATTGATAACAGGATGAAACTGAAACAACAGAAGTCCTGGTTGAAAAAACGACAGAAACGCATGATACAGCAGTTAAAAGTCATTAACAAGAAAATTAATGAAATAAAGGAACAGGATACACATGACAGACGGTTAAAAGGATTATACGCCCGCAGATCCTCAATAATGGCTAAACAAAAAAATTTACACCTCGAAACCGTAGTATTCGGCACTAAGAAACTATTTAGGCAGAGAGTACGGGGTATCATAAGTAGAGACGAGTTCAGGATACGACGGGATTCTTCTTTCAGTTGCATCGGAAAGAAACAACAAGGATTGCAAAACCTGAACATCAAGGTATTACCCGATAAAACCGTCAAGATACGCACCTTTTCTAAACAAAAGGAACGCAAATGGCTGGTCATCCCTACATCCATAAATTCTGAGCAGGGAAAGTGGTTTCAACAAATTCTAAATACAAATAAATACACCGTGACCGTGAAAAGGAAACTCTCTAAGGGTAAAGTACACTACTTTCTTCATGTGTCTTATAATATCCCAGAACCAACAATAGTTTGTGATTACGAACATGGCGCAATCGGATTAGATTTTAACTATAATTTTGCGTCTTTAACTAATGTGGATCAACACGGTAATTTACTCTCCTACCATAGCATCTCGTTTGGGAATCTTCATACCTATAGAAAAGATAAGCGTAATGATTATATCTCCTATAAGATGGATAAAATCGTTAATTACTGCGTTAATAAAGGCAAAGGCATCGTGGTTGAGGACTTACAATTCGATCAAGAATTTTCCTATAATAAGAAACTTAACCGAAAATTAAGCAATTTGAAGACCACCGCCTTACAACTGCTGGAATGGAAGTGTAAAAAGCGCGGTGTGTCCTTTCGAAGAGTATTTCCAGGATACACCTCTATCATCGGGAAATACAAGTATTCACGATTACATAATTTGTCAGTCCATCACCTTGCAAGTTATGTAATAGCTCGAAGAGGCTTGGGATTCAAGGAAGCATTTCCAGACATCTACGATTGGGTGCTCTCACATGTCGGGGAGTACATAGAACCCCGTGTGAAAAAGAGTAGTCCTTACCGTATATGGTCGATGATCCATGATCTCTTCAAGCATGGTGGGATAAAATCCTTCAAGACTGCCGAGATATTGCGAAAAACAGTATTGATGACTCATGTGTTGAACTCGGTGACGAGCACACGGCCTGATAACCTTAGGGCTGGTCTTACCTCTCACGGAAAGATTGATGATTATTATAAAACGTGGAATTTTATCAACCATTTCATTGTTCTATAAACAATCGTAAGGTTATCTTTGTTATTTAAATTCTTAACAAGTAAAATATCTTCAGTTCACTAGATCAAAAAATCAAATTTCAAATCTTAGAAGTGCGGCGATATTGCCAAGTGAATGAAGTGTCTTCCCAGAGTCATGAAGTGAACTGATAATCACGATTTCCCCTCTTGCTTTTTCGATTTGATGTAAGAGATCTTCAAGTTTTTTCCTTTTTTCCATATCAAATTCCCTTAATAACTCGTCGAGTACAAGCACAGTTTCTATTGCACCATATTCTGCTGCTTTTTTAACATCATCAAAACCATAGGACACATTTCGCTTCTCCTTACCTAATCTGGCAAGGAGTTCCTCCAGGAGCCTATTTTCAATTGTTATTTGATAATCTTCCAGAATCCTAGAAGCTGCACCTCTTTTAATGACTTCTTGAACTCCGTTAGGGCCTCCATTGCTTACATTTTCTATAATCACGTTTTTTACCAGCTCTGGAAATTTATTTTTAAAATATTTAAGAAAAGAGTCCTTAGTAAAACCAGGACCAGCGATTATCAATGTTTCAATATCTGAGTTCATATGTTCTTTAATGGTATTAGCAACGTCACCAAAAAACTTTAGAAGAGATTGTTCGTATTGCTAGCACTTGCTTTTCTTGTAATACTATGGTG